>JBEEMU010000132.1:0-4561 GCA_041192485.1 Bacteroidota bacterium
TAATTCTTCTAAAAGGTCGATTACTTTATTGTATTGCAAATTTTCTTTGCTTGCGACAGCTGCGGTTTTCGGCGTTGTTTTATCGTCTTTTCCGTCTTTGCTGTTAATAGGAAGTACGGTTTTCGGCGATTTAGTGTCTTGCAGTTTCACGGCTGTTTTATTGCTACTCGACAACACCAAACGTGCGCCTATCGCAGGCTCGGCAGGCAATTTCATATTATTTCGAGAATACAATTCCGACAACTTCATGCCATAAAGCTGGCTGATAATATACATATTCTCGCCTTCTGCCACCACATGCACTTTTTTAGTGCCTTTGAAACGGCTGCATTTCGATTCTAAATAAACGAATTGATTGGCGTAGAGCGGGTCGTTTGGTTTCAAATCGTTCCAAGCCAACATCTTACTATACGGTTTTTCGTAGCGGGTCGCAATTTCGAGCAGCGTTTCGCCCGCTTGCGCCACAACCGTTTTATTGGTATTATTTTTAAAAATACCTTTTTCCCCTTTTTTAACAGAAAATGGGTTGCGAATTTTTTTACCATTATCGGCAACTAATACCTCTGCTGTATTTGCTCGCGGCTTGTCGTATTCGGTGAGCTTATTTTCCTCTACTGTTTTAATAAGAATATCGGCATATTTTGGGTTCGTGGCATAGCCCGCAGATTTCAGCCCAGTTGCCCAGCCCTTATAATCGTCTGTGGCCAAGCTAAACAATTGCTGATAGCGTTGCTTATTCATCAAAAAATCGGTATGGTCTAAATACGATTCTTCGGGGCGTTTATATTTACGGAAACACGACTTCAGCAGGTTGCCCTGCGAATCGTAATCATCGTCTTCCACCTGAATATTATCGCCCGTCCAATCATTTCCGCATTTAATGCCAAAGTGATTATTGCCCTCACGCGCCAGTTTACTATTGCTTGCATTGCTTTCCACAATGCCTTGTGCCAGCGTAATGCTCGCAGGAATACCGCTCCGCTCCATTTCACTAATCGCCAAATCTTTGTATTTTTCGACATATTGCGACTTTGTAATGGTCTGTGCGGAGATAGATTGGCTATAAAAAATAGACGAAGCAGCTAAAAGAAGCAGTTGGGTTTTAAAATGCACCATACTTTATTTTCTCTGTTTTACAGGTTGGAAGGTTAAAATTATTTTTTAAATTTAAGAAACGCAAAGATACGTTATATTTTTTTATATAACATACTTTTTGGCCTTGAGAGTCTATAAAAAGCCCAAAGTAACACAAAAAAACTACGCTTTTGTCGCCAAATAACGCTCTGCATCTAAGGCTGCCATGCAACCCGTACCTGCGGCGGTGACGGCTTGTCGATAGTTTTTATCCTGCACATCGCCTGCGGCAAATACGCCTGCAAGGTTCATTTGCGTTGTACCTGGCTTTGTAATGAGGTAGCCCGTTTCGTCCATCGTAAGCTGCCCGTTGAAAATATCGGTATTCGGCTTATGCCCGATAGCCACAAAAAAGCCGTGAATGGCGATTTCTTGGGTGTCATTTGTTTGTATATTGCGAATACGCAAACCTGTTACGCCCGACATATCGCCCAAAATTTCGTCGGTTTCGGAATGCCAGTACATCTTAATGTTTGGCGTATTCAAAACGCGCTGCTGCATAATATGGGAAGCGCGAAGCACGTCGCGGCGTACCAACATGTGAACCGCCGTGCAGAGTTTGGAGAGATACAGGGCTTCTTCGCAAGCCGTGTCGCCGCCGCCGACGATGGCTACTTCTCTGCCCCGATAGAAGAATCCGTCGCAGACCGCGCAAGCCGAAACGCCTTGCCCGTTGAATTTTTCTTCACTGGCCAAACCCAGCCATTTCGCGGTTGCGCCTGTGCTAATAATAACGGCATCAGCGGTAATTTCATCGCCATTATCCGCCCAAAGGCGATGAACGCCGCCGTCCGTAGAAAACGCTACTCGAATAATCTGCGAATAGCGAATATCGGTACCAAAACGAACCGCTTGTTTATGAAACTCTTGCATCATCGCAGGGCCCATAATGCCATCGGGATAGCCTGGAAAGTTTTCTACGTCCGTAGTTTGCGTGAGTTGACCGCCTGGTACCATACCGGTATAAAGTACGGGTTTCAATTCGGCGCGTGCAGCATAAATAGCAGCCGTATAACCCGCAGGCCCCGAGCCTACAATAAGGCAATGAATATGTTGTGACATTAGGTGTAAATGTATGATAGATGAAATGTAACCTACTCTTAAAATTTGGCGCAAAGGTACAACATAAATATTCGTTTATACAAAAATATTTTCCATACCTTTGCCCTAAAATTAAGTAGTAGTATATAAATAATTGCCCACTTAAACCAGGTGAAATAGGGCGTTTTGGGGTAATGATACCCGTGTTTATTTTGCTGAAGACACTTAGCATCTATTGATATGAAAAAGAGTTTCGCATTTTTACCAATGCTCGCCTTTATTACGAGTGCTTTTGCACAAAAAACAGACAGTCTTTTCTGTACTGTTAAGCAAATTTATCTGTATCAGAAGGCCGAAGCCAGCCCCAAATCGAAGGTATTAGACACCATTCGCTTTACCGATAAGGTGCTGCCACTCGATAAATTTGGCGACGACGCGGCGATGAAAAAGCAAAAACTGAAACCCGTTTCCGTCGATAATATTTCGGGATATTGGCTGCGTGTGCAAAATGGCAAACAAAAAGGCTATGTGTTTTCTGGTGCGTTTACCAATAAAGCCCCGAACACGGCGAAAGACGATATTTTGGTATTGAGCCTGGAAAATGAAGCCGCTTTTAATACCTTTTTTTACCGTAATTTGAAAGATTATCATTTATACACCTTAGAAAATAAAGGCAATATGATAACGATGAACTTGCGTAAAATAACCGCCTTGCAATATAATACGACCCTTTCGGGAAATACAAAACCACTACTTACCAACAATCCTACGACCAAAAATGTTTCGGATAGCGTGGTCTGTATTTTTGCCTTGAATAAGAAAAAATACAAATGGGACGCAGGCAAACTCTACGGCGCGTGTCCCGCCAAATTTGCGGCACAACCGCAAATATCCTTCCAAATAGACGCTGAAAACGCACCAAGCCGTTTGCAAATAGACTTGCCTACCACCGACTGGCGGCTGCGCTTAGAGCTTGAGCCGCTCGGAAAACCTAAAAACCCGAATGTAAAAGCGTGGAAATTATGGTACGAACGCCGCGATGGAAAACAAAAAGAGCTTTTGCAAGCAAGCGATATTTCACAGAAAGATGCCCCGCCGCCTACTATTTTCTTAGACTTTTTTGGCGACCTCGACCACGATAATAAATTAGATTTGCTGCTGCGCTTGCGCGAAAATGGCAAAGTTACCCGCAAATTATACCTTAGTAGCTTTGCGCTGAAAACTTCGCTGAAAACTTCGCTATTGCGCGAAATGGCAAGCAATGAAGCGGAGTAAAACCGTCATTTTTATCCTTTTTGTCGGTTTAAGACGCTGTTTTGTCGTTTAAATCCCTCGATTATCTCGTTTATTCGTACCTTTCGGAAAAATTTATTCAATCATCACCAATTTTTTATAAAAATGAAATTTACAAGACAGTTTCTCTCTCTCTTGGCAACGGTTGCGCTCCCCGTACTCGCATTTGCACAATCGCAAACCGCGAAACAGCAAGCTCCACCCTACGAAACGGTGCCAAACGACCCGATGAACGTGAAAATTGGTACACTTTCCAACGGAATGAAGGTGTATATGAGCGTTTATAAAGACGCGCCACGTATTCAAACGCTTATTGCAACACGAGCAGGCAGCAAAAACGACCCCGAAGATGCAACGGGCTTGGCGCACTACCTCGAACACATGTTGTTTAAGGGCAACTCGCATTTCGGTACCAAAGACTGGCCAAAAGAAAAAGCCGAATTGCAAGTAATTAGCGACCTTTACGAGCAACGCCGTAAGGTAAAAGACCCCGTCGAACGCACAAAAATTTATGCAAAAATAGACAGCGTTTCGCAACTTGCCGCAGGCTATGCTATTGCAAACGAATATGACAAAATGATGGCAAGCATCGGGGCGCAAGGCACGAACGCCTTTACTTGGCTCGAAGAAACCGTCTATGTGGAAGACATTCCAAGCAACGAACTAGAAAAGTGGGCAAATGTGGAAGGCGACCGCTTTCAAGAACTCACACTCCGCTTGTTTCACACCGAATTGGAAGCCGTTTATGAAGAGTTTAATATCGGGCAAGGCCGCGACGACAACCGCGTGTATGAAGCCCTCTATAAAGAGCTTTTCCCGACGCATACCTACGGCTCGCAAACCACAATCGGCACCTCCGAGCATTTGAAAAACCCGTCGATGGTCAAAATCCACGACTATTTTAACAAATATTATGTACCCAATAATATGGCCATCATTCTGGCAGGCGATTTAGACCCCGATAAAACGATGAAAATATTAGAAAAATATTTCGGCGTTTGGAGAGCCAAAGAGGTGCCGAAATGGGTAGTGAAACCGCAAGCTCCTATCACAAAACCTATTGAGCGCGAGGTTTTTGGCAACGAAGCCCCGT
>JBEEMU010000133.1:0-2702 GCA_041192485.1 Bacteroidota bacterium
AAACCTACCCAGGCTATTCATTCGGCTAAGGAATGGATAAAAGATAACTTGGTTAGTTTTGCACGTTCCTAAGTAGTGTTTCAAGTTAATGCTGTCGGATTCTAGGCTGGTCGGTCTTCAACTCGCTACGCAACTCGAAATTCGTTGAAAAATTGGAATTTTGTTATAGAGCGAGTTCAAAGACCCAGCTCGCTCCATAAAAAAACGCCAAGTTATCTTTTACCCATTTAATTATTGTAAGGAAAATCAACGAATAAACTTCCGTAAATGATTTAAAATATAGACCGAGGTAAGGTGAATATTTTTGTGGCGATCGCGGCCGAATTTCAGTTTTTCTGTCACAATACGCCCGTCGGCGCAAGCGAGCGCATACCAAATGGTGCCTACGGGTTTGTCGGGTGTGCCGCCGTCGGGGCCTGCGATACCGCTGACAGAAAGCGCATAGTCTGTTTGTAAAACGGTGAGGGCATTTTGCGCCATTTCGCGCACTGTTTGCTCGCTTACTGCGCCGTATTCGCGGAGTGTTTGGGGCTGTACTCCCAGCAATTTTTCCTTTATTCCATTGCTATACGACACAATACTTCCTTCAAAATAGACCGAGCTACCCGCCACACTCGTAATAAGATGCGCAATATAGCCGCCCGTACAGCTTTCGGCAGTTCCTACGGTTTTGCCGCTTTCGCGCAATAATCTGCCCACAACGACCTCCAAACTATCTTTTTCATACCCGAAAATATGGTCGCCGAGCAGCACTTTCAACTCACTCACCTTTCCATCTAAAAAGGTGTTTAAAAACGCTTCGTCTTGATGAATACCTGTCAAGCGCAAACGAACCTGCGACAAAGCTGGCAGATAAGCTAATTTTACAAAATCGGGCAAGGCATTTTCAAACTGCTCGATAATCGCGGCTACATCTGACTCGCCGATACACGCAGTTTGCACCGTTCGATGCACAATCGGCAGGCCCTCGCGGCGTTCGCGCAAACGCGGCAACACCTCGTTTTCCATCAAATACTGCATCTCGAAAGGCACACCTGGCATACTCACAAAGACCACGCCTCCGCGCTCAAACCACATTCCACTTGCCGTTCCCACTTTATTCGCCAACACCGTTGCGCCTTTCGGCTGCTCGGCCTGTGTGCGCTGTGCGTCGGTCGGTATCCTGTTAAATTTGGCAAACAAACGGACTATATGCTCCCATACTTCTTGGCGAAACTCTAATTCGGTATCGAAATACTGGCAAAGCGTGTGTTTGGTAATATCGTCTTTTGTTGGGCCGAGTCCGCCTGTAATAAGCACGACATCGGCATTTTTTTCGCTATGCGCCAGCGTATCGAGGATATGCTGTTTTTGGTCGCTGACGCTCGAAATTTCGGCAACTCGAATGCCTTGCAAATTGAGTTGTTGCGCCATCCAAGCCGAATTAGTATCTACAATTTGCCCGATGAGTATTTCATCGCCGATGGTAATGATATGTGCGTTCATGCCACTTTTTGGGTTGAAAGGAATGTGATTTTTTATTGAAAAAAAAGTAAATTTTTATTAAAAGTAAACAAGTTTGTAGCTGAAAATGTTTTAAACGCATCATAAGTAGTAGAGTATAAATAATCGCTATTTTAGATTCCTGTAAAATACAGCGTTTTGAGGTATTTATAATAGTGTTTATTTTGCCGCAGGCACTTAATACCATTTTATTGCCATAAAATAGCATTTATATTAAAAAATACATATACCTTTGCGGGGCTTATAGACTCCGACTTAATTTTCACTATTTATCAAAATTCATTAACCTTTTATTCTTTTAAACATGAAGAAACTAATTTGTATGTTGGCAGCGAGTGCTGTTGTGAGCGTTTCGGCGTGGGCGCAAACGCTTGAAGGCGTGAAACACAGCGTAGGCGGCTCGTTTAACTTCCAAAACTACCAAATGCCAATCGATTGGAATATCGACCCCGTAAATGCGCAATTTGCAGGGGTTGATTTTATTTATGGCTACTCGTTTTCGCCGTCGGTCGGCTTGCGTATTCCCGTCGGCTTGGGTGTTGTGAAATACCCGACTATCGTTAATAATGCGATTACGAGGTCGACGGCGTTTAACTACGGCCAAATTGAAGCGAACTTGATGTATCGTATCAAGCCAATGGCGGCGGTTTCGCCTTATATTCTTGCGGGTATTGGGGCGCAAAACATTACGGGCGCAGGCAAAAACGAAAAAGATTTGTTAGATGCTTATATCCCTATCGGGCTTGGCCTGAACTTCCGCGTGGCCGAATATTGGAAAATTTTTATCGAGGCAGATTATCGCAAAAGCATTACGACCACTACCGACAACTTTTTGGGGCGCATCGGGGCTATTTACCTCGTGGAGCCGCAAAAAGATACCGATGGCGACGGCATCATTGACAAAGAAGATGCCTGCCCCGACGTGAAGGGCTTGGCGCAATTTAAAGGCTGCCCCGACACTGACGGCGATGGCATTATCGACAAAGATGACGCTTGCCCAACCGAAAAAGGAAGCCTTGAAATGAAAGGTTGCCCCGATAAAGACGGCGATCAAGTAGCCGATAAGGAAGACGCTTGCCCCGACATCGCTGGATTAGCGGCATTAGGCGGCTGCCCCGACAAAGACGGCGATGGTATTGCTGATAAAGACGATGCTTGCCCCGATGTAGCTGGTATCGCCGCACTAAAAGGTTGCCCCG
>JBEEMU010000134.1:0-6085 GCA_041192485.1 Bacteroidota bacterium
GTCTTGCCGTTTGGCAATCCTCAAAACGATTGTTTAGTAGCAATCGAGCGGGGGGGTAATATACGCAAAATTTGGTTAAATAATAGCATAGTAGTATAGGTGGAGTTGTTAATAATTGATTTTTTTGAAATGTTTTACAAAGGTACGACAAAAATAAATAGCTTGTATCTTTTTTTAAACTATTTTCAAAACTTTAACATATAGTATTTTTAGTATGTGTTAAATTAGGCTGTAAATATTTTTCGGCTAAATAGCGGGAAGGGCTGACAAAAAAAGCGCGGCGCAAACTCTCGGAGAGAGTTGCGCCGCGCTTCATTTTATTCACCATTAATTTGATGTTATGATTAGCTAATTAAATGAGTTTAAAACGCTTTTCTAAACCTCAACAGCTTCTTTTATTTCCACCAAGGCGGTCAAATCGGCTAAACGGGCTGAATAGCCTGCTTCATTGTCATACCAGCCGATGAGTTTGATTAGCTTGCCGTTTACTTGAATTAAATCAACGTCTAAGATGCAAGAGTGGGGGTTGTCGATGATGTCGCAAGAAACGATAGGGTCGGTGCAGTATTCCAAAACGCCCTTCAAACCTGCTTTTGCGGCAGCGGCAAATTTGGCTTTTACGTCTTCTAAGGTTGTTTCTTTTTCTACAAACACGTTCAATTCGGTCACGCTGCCTGTAATAACGGGAACGCGAAACGAGATTGCCGAGATTTTATTTTTCACGCTTGGTATCACTAATTTCAAGGCTGCTGCTGCGCCCGTAGAAGTTGGGATAATACTCAAACTCGCAGCCCGCGCCCGGCGAAGGTCGCTATGTGGCGCGTCTTGTAGGCGTTGGTCTTGCGTGTAAGCGTGGGTAGTTGTCATCGAGCCTTGCAAGATAGTGTAGTTGTCTTCAATTACTTTGACCATCGGAGCCAAGCAATTTGTGGTGCAAGAAGCGTTTGAAATAATCGTTTCTTCGCCCGTAAGCTGCTCGTGATTAACGCCGATAACGATTGTAGGAATATCGTCGCCTTTTGCAGGAGCCGAAATCAACACTTTTTTCGCGCCGGCTTGTAGGTGCATTCCTGCTTTTGCGCGGTCTAAAAACAAGCCAGTACATTCCAATACGACATCAATTTCGAGTTCGGCCCAGGGCAATTCGGTCGGATTTTTTATGGCTAAAGCACGGATAGGCGTTCCGTTTACTATCAGCTCATTTTCAGTATATTCTACTGTTCCTTTAAACCTTCCGTGCGCACTATCGTATTTCAGCAGGTGCGCCAAAGTATGATTGTCGGTTAAATCGTTGATAGCAACAACCTCAATTTCTGGATTGTTGATGAGGTTGCGGAACGTTAAACGCCCGATACGTCCAAAGCCATTGATGGCAACTCTTTTTTTCATTTGAAATGATAGTTTATATCGTTAATAGACAATTATGGTGCAAAATTAAGTATTTTTTTTAATATTTAAAACAGTATAAAATTTGTTTTGTTTAAAAAAGATATAAAGTTGTATTTTTAATATTTATAAATGATTTATAATCAAGTAATTGAAAATAAAGTTAAAAATTTTATTTTTTAAAATCTACTATTTTTTTTATAAAAAAAGCCAAATAACTACTGTTTAGAGAAACAGCGGCTATTTGGCTTTTTAAAAATGGGGGTTTTATAAAAAACGAAAGCAAATTACAAAATTAAAACCTGTTAAAGGCTACTTAAACGGAATATGAACGTGTATGGAAAAAGTCCGCCCTAAATCGTCTGCGAAATAGCGATAGCGACTGAGGTAGTCGCGGTAGCGCGTGTCTAATAAATTATTGATAGTCAAATTGAATTTTATCAACTGATTTTTACTTGAAAGAAAGGTCGTGCCTAAAACCAAATCGAATAGCATATAGCCAGCCGTCGGGTAGGCATAATCGCTGATAGGAGTGCCTTCCCATGTTTTCGATTTGCCAGCCAATGCTTCTACAAAATTTTCACCAAACGAACTTGCATTGCTGCGCGGCGTTTCGGGAATACGAGTTTGTTGCGCTACCAAGGTGTGTGTCAAAGAAATATAAGTATCGACGGCATCGTTTCCTTCTTGCGGCGTAAAGGTGTAGGTTATTTTAGATTGAAGACGGTCGGCAGGCATCAAAACGAGCCATTCTTTCGTGCTGTCATTCACGCCATAAACCACACTTAATTTGCTGCCAGCTTTCCAGTTTTGCGCAAATTCCCAGTCTGTGTCTATATCAAAGCCGCTGATTGTTGCTTTTGTTTGGGTGTAATGAAAGCATGGGTATGCGCCGCTTATCAAATTTGCGACTTCCTGCGTGGGTTTGCTATAAATAAAATTATCGATAAGTTGGTAATAAGCTCCTATTTCGCAGTTAAACTTTTTGCCCTCATATTTAGTCGTAAGAGTAAGGCCATTGCTTCGCTCGCTTTTTAGCGTACTGTCGCCAAGTTCATACGATGCGGCACTTAAATGGACTCCTGCGATGTATAATTCATTGACGCTTGGCGCACGCCAAGCACTTGCGAGGTTGATACTGGTAGAAAAACGGTCGTTAAAACGCAAATTTGCCCCTAATGTATAAGTCATATTATTATAATAACGCTTTGATTGATAAGCACTTACGCCATTTGCTTGCAAGGGGTAGCCGCATAGCGAGCGCGTATCGTAGCGAACGCCTGCTTCTATAGTGTATTTCTTTTTTATGAATCGCTCAAGGGCGAAAATACCGCCAGAATATCCTCTGAAATTGGGGACTAAATAGCGCAATCCGTCGCAAATATTGGTTTGCTGCACTCCCTCTAAACCTACCTGCCCTGCAAATCCGTTTTTGGTAGCGAGGTGCGAATAGGTAAGGTTTAAGGCATCGGTGTAAATATGAAAATCAATTTGTGGACGAGTAAGGTAAGTTGGGTCGGAAGAAAAAGGTAAATCGAGGTCATATTCTTGTCGGTTATTTTCTTGTTTGCTATATTGCAGTTCTATTTTTCCGAAATCATCGCCTTGATAGGTTGCGGTTGTTTTCAATAAATAGTGGTGAACGTGCTGTTTGCTTCGCTTTATTTCGTAGCTAAAGCCTGGGTCTTCTGTGGGTTTTGTGCGGTGCAAGGCTTCATATAATTCGGCCACATTGCCAACGTGTGAGCCTTCGAATACGCCTAACCAAGTGTTGTAATCGCTATAAAAAGCATTGAATTTAAATCCGTTTTTGCTATAACCAATTGATGCAGAATAGTCATTCTCGCTAAAAGCGGTATTTTTCAAATAATAATCGGGCGTTTTGCTATTGCCCGCTTTTTTTAGGGTTCCTTGCAGTCGGTACGATAAGCCTTTATATTTTCCGCCCAAAGCGGTTTCTGTATTACCCGAAAAGCAAAGTATGCCATAGTTATCGGAAGCGGTTACATAAACATCACCTGTTGTTCCTTCTTGGGTAGGCAATGGCGGCGGCTGCATCAAAATAACGCCGCCGATGGCATCGGAGCCATAACGAATACTTGCCGCGCCTTTTATCACCGCAATTTGATTGTTGGCGAAAGGGTCAATTTCGGGTGCGTGTTCCATGCCCCATTGTTGTGCTTCGTGTCTTACGCCATTATTCAAAATAAGAATACGATTGCTATGCAAACCATGAATGACGGGTTTTGAAATACTCGGCCCCGTTGTGATGCTATTAAGCCCCGATACCGTTTTTAATAGTTCGCCTAAGGGTTTGCCGCTGTTTTCTTCTAAGGTTTTTTCTGAAACTTTCGTGACGCTTACGGTAACTAATTCGGTCGGTTTTCGTTGCGCAACAATATGCACTTCAGGTTGCAGCTCGGCATCTAATTCTAAGTTGAAATCAATATGGTCGTTTTTTTTGAGTACGATAGTTTTGGTAATCAGTTTATAACCAATATACGAACAATTTACGGTGTAGCTGCCTTCTTTTAGGCGAGTGGCACTATAAAAACCGTATTGATTGCTAATTGTTGCTATATTTGTGCCTTCTAAGAGGATAGTAGCCCCTTCCAAAGGTTGATTTTTTTCATCTACAACCTTCCCCGTCAAAGTAAAGCTGCGTAGAACGACTTGTGCATACAGTGTGCCGCCTGCCCCTTTAACGAAAGGCAAAACGAAGTTAATCGCAAAAAACAGGCAGGAAGAAAATAACAGTTTCATATACTTTTCCATATAGACGATTTTTTTTATTGGTAACGTTGCGTGAGATTATAATTAATATTTTACATTTAAATCGCAAAGATACGAGAAAACAATATGCACAAACGTACTTTAACTTTTATTTATGCAACACTGTTGCAACTATTACTATTAAATGACAATGTATTTGCGCAATCCGAGCAGTATCTTCGGCTTGAATTTGCCGCAATGCCTGCACAACTCGATATCTTAGCCCGAAAAGGGATTGATTTGGAGCATATTGGCAGGCTCGAAAATAATCGATTTTCGGGCGATTTTTCTGTTTCTGAAGGGAATATTATTCAACAAATTGCAAGCGATATTCGTGTAAAAAACGAAAATATTGGGCAGTATTACGCCACTCAAAATTTAAAAGGGTTCAACGGCGGTGTCGCTGCTGTTTCGCCTAATAGCGGTGCTGCTGTTTCGCCTAACGGTGTCGCTGCTGTTTCGCCGCGCGGTTTTCGCTTCGGCGCAATGGGCGGTTATTTGAATTTCGGTGAGTATGCAAGTTTGATGGATAGCCTGCACGTTTGGTATCCTGCTATTGTGTCAGAAAAACTGTCTATCGGTACAACGTATGAAGGGCGACCAATTTATACATTTAAAATATCCGATAATGTAGCGGTTGATGAGCCAGAACCCGAAGTCTTGTTTACCGCTTTGATTCATGCTCGCGAGCCTATTTCGGCCACTCAACTTTGGTATTACGTCTGCGATTTAGTCATGCGATATGCGCAAAACGACCCCGAAGCCCGATTTATTATCAATAATCGCGAGCTTTATTTTTTACCCGTATGGAATGTTGATGGCTATGTTTACAACCAGCAAACTAACCCGCAGGGCGGCGGATTGTGGCGCAAAAATCGGCGTTTGAACATCGATGGCACGTTTGGCGTGGATTTAAATCGGAATTTTGGGACAGGTTTTGGTTTCGATGACAACGGCTCGTCGCCTATTCCGCAAACGATGACCTATCGCGGCACGTCGCCTTTTAGCGAGCCAGAAGCGGCGGCTGTCCGCGACTGGTGCAATAGTCGCCAGTTTAAAACCGCGTTCAATCATCATGCTTATAGCAATGTTTTGGTGCGCCCTGTGAGCTACGACGAAACGATTGTTTGCCCCGACGAAGCGGTTTTCGACGAGTATAGTCAGTTTTTAACCGTAGAAAACGGCTATCTTAGTGGGCGAAATTCAGAGGTTTTGGGCTATCACGCCAATGGTGTAGTGGAAGATTGGCAATATTTAGAACAAAATACAAAGCCTAAAATAATCGCGTTTCTGCCAGAAACAGGCAGCAACAATGTCGGTTTTTGGCCGCCGATGGATTCTATTATGCCCTATTGCCAACTCATGCAACCAGCCAACAATAAATTGGCGTGGCTCGCAGGCGAATACATCACCTGCGAGCCACGTACTACTTCCGATTCTTACAGCACTACCGTACAAATACCCTTTTCTTTGCGAAATATAGGTCAAACAGGGTCTTTGCCTTTTGAGGCAACCGTTGTTTCCAATAATTTATCGTTTATAGGAAGCGATACCAAATATTATACGTCACTCGCTTCTTTTGCCACTAAAACAGATACCTTAGTATTTATTTGTCAGCCAAGCACACCCGATAATACTGTAGTTTCGGCAAGTATAAGAATCACTATTGACGGTTATTCGCAAGATTTCCCGTTTTTAGTGCGCTACCATTATATTAATACAGCAAGCGAAAACGCAGAAAACTCATTTTTTATACAACCTAATCCTGCGCACAATGCGGTGACACTGCATTTTGACGATAAGCTAAAAACGGCTATCAATTGTATAAAATTACAAAACAGTTTAGGACAAACTTTTTTTACGATAACGGGGATTTTTGAAAACCAAATTACTGAAAATCAGCTTGTTATACCCTTAGATAATTTAC
>JBEEMU010000135.1:0-8687 GCA_041192485.1 Bacteroidota bacterium
CAAACCCCGCAGAAGCCCTCGGCAAAATCGGCGTGGTATTTATAGGGCAACGACTTGACTTGGTCGCCTTTTGTGTCGATAAGCGAAAACCATTGCGAGCGATTGTCTAAACGGACGAACGCTCGGTTTTCTCTAAATTCACTGGCTTCCCACACGTCGTTTTCAAGTAGTTTTTTGCCGTATTTATTTAAATAATTATACCGCCCATTATGGCATAAAACGAGCGCAAAACCGCAAGAAAAGGGCTTGACAACATCGTAAATAGGCGGCACGATTGTATCGCCTTTCAGGTTGATAAATCCAGAGCGGTCGTCTTTGCGAAAGCTAAATAAACCTTCGCGTACATCGCCTACGGCATTGTATTGCAAGGGAACGACGAAGATGCCGTCATGCCGAATGAAACCATAAGTCATTATCTTTTTCCCTGCCTCTTTGATATACTTTCCTACCGCACACAAACTATCAGAAAACGGGTGAACTTCGTCGTAATCGGTCAGCCGCATCACTATTTTTCCTTTTTTATTTATAAATTGGTAGGTTGTCGGAAACCGAATTTCGGTTACATCTTGGTCTAATTGGCTATCGTAGTAGCGCAGGGTGTCGCCGTATTGTTTATTAAAAAAGCCGACTAAGGCAAGCCCCTCATTATAGGGTTCTACGACATCGTATTGCGGCACGACCGCCACGTTTCCTAAACTATCTGCGAATCCCCAGAGTTTGCCCTTTCTTATTTGCGCCATACCGTCGGCAAGGCGTTTGGTTTCATCAAAGCCAGCCACTCGGAAAGTGCAAGGTTTTTGTGCGGCACAAAAAACAGGGAGCGCAAAAAAAAACAGCAAAAAAAAGGGTTTTACTTGATTCATTATTTTATAAAAGTATAGGCAAATGTACCTTTGTATTTGGGATAAAAGCCTTCCAAGAGGATTTTGCCTGAAGTCATTTCGAGCGCACTAACAAAACTAATTTGATTTTTAACGGTTTTGCCATTTATTTTTAAAATGATAAAATTAGGCTCCATATTCGTTAAAGCGATTTTACTACCAGGTCGAATACTGACGACCATGACCCCTTGTGTTTGCAATTTATTGCCTTCCAAATCGGTCAAATCGCGGGTTTGCATACCTAATTGCGTAAGCATATCTATCATGCTTTTGTCGATAGTTCCCGTTGTATTATTTTGATTTTTGAGCTTTATTGTTACTTTATTCGGCTTTCCATTGCGATTATATTCAATCGTGACTTCGCTGTTCGGGCGATAGGCGGCGAGTTGCTGCTGATAATCGGCAATGTTTTTAACCCTATTTCCATTCAAACTAAGCAAAACATCGCCCGCTTTCAAGCCTGCATCGTCGGCGGCTCCGCCTGCATTTACCCGCGAAATATACACTCCTGTCTGGCTTTTCAAGCCTAATTTTTCGGCTAAAATCGGCGTTATTTCGCCCGGAACGATGCCTATGAAGGCGCGTTGCACCAAGCCGTATTCTTTTAGGTCGCGCACCACTTTTTTCACAATATTCGACGGAATGGCAAATGAGTAGCCTTCATAGCTTCCTGTACGTGTCATAATTGCGGTATTGATGCCCACGAGTTCGCCGCCCATACCGACTAATGCGCCGCCGCTATTGCCCGGATTTACGGCGGCATCGGTTTGAATAAACGACTCGGCCGACATTTCGCCTTCCATGATTTCCATGTTGCGCCCTTTCGCGCTCACGATACCTGCGGTGACGGTAGAGCTGAGGTTGAACGGATTGCCGACGGCCAACACCCATTGCCCGACGCGTAATTCGTCGGAATTGCCTAAGTCTAAAAACGGCAATTTATCGGGTGCGGTTATTTTGAGTAGGGCCAAGTCGGAGGCTTCGTCTTCGCCCACTACTTTCGCGCTGTAATTGCGTTTATCGCCAAGTGTTATTTCTATTTGGCTGGAACGCTCGATAACGTGCTGATTAGTAACGATATAGCCCTCTGCCGAAATAATCACGCCGCTTCCACTCGACAGCGAAGCCGTGCCGCTTCCCCACAAGTTTTCTAACATATCGCTGCTTCCTGTGGTTGCTTTTATATTGACAACGGCAGACGTAACGCGCTCTGCGATATCGGAAAAGTCGGGTGCGCTATTCATCGACACATTAGAAATTGGCTTGAATATCGACTTGTTTTTGTCTTTATTTTGGCTTTGCGTAAAGTAGTTAAGGGTTACGACCGACAACACGGAAGTAACAACAGAGAGTACAATAACCAATAGAGCAGTGCGCATCATAAAAAAAACGTCTAAATAGAGCACAAAGATACGCAAAACATCTCGGTTTGCAATACTCTTTTTGCAAAACTCTTTTTGCAAATGTTTTTTTGACAGTCTTTTAGGGGTAAACCCTAAAAGCCTGTGCTACTCGTCCATCAGCGATTTTGCGCGATTGCTGCCCCAGTCATTATTATTAGGCTCGGTTCCGTCTATAAAATTGCGGTCTTTCGATTGTGCATTTTTATAAAGTTTGCGCTGCCATTGCGGGTCGTTTATTTCGCCGCGAGCGGTAGAATGGAGTAATACAAAGTCGTTTGCTGCAAGGCTTTCATTGTAAAAAATGAACTTTGCGTAGTTTTGATTTTCGTTGAGCTTGCTATACGTCCACACTTCGTAGGGCGGCGCACCGATTTCGCTTTCTTGCGAAACAATATTATCGGGTTTTCCATATTTCAAGTAGATACGCCCACGGTCGCTTTCGTGTCCTTTTTGCATCGCGGAAGAGTACTGTTCGTCGAGTTCGGTGACAACCGCCATGTATTGCCGATAGGCGGCTTGCGGCTTGGTAGGATATAAACGCGCCCAATACGCAAAAAGGTAGCGGCGCATACCCTCCAAATCTTTTGTTTTATAAATGCTTTCGGCAACTGCGGTTTCTTGCCCCATCAAACGGGGGATAAGGGCACTGATAGACCACAAGCAGGAGTCTTTACTTAGTTTATTAAACAGTTCGGCGGTGCCTGTTTTCGCTGCGAGTTGCTGCTCTGTTTTCAGCATATACGGGTTGCTGCGCACCACTTTCCACGATTTTGTGGCTAATAGTTCTAATTTCCGATTGCGCACTTCAAGCACTAAGTCGTAGGCTCCCGAGGGTACTTGCGAAATATCTATACTATACAGTATAGGGACAACGGCTGCGGCTTTTTGGCGTTTATTGGTGGTTAAAACAGCTATAGCATCGCCCCTTTCGGCGTTCTTACGCAAAAAATAGCGCACCACAAAATCGTCTTTTACTAAATTATCGGTATGGTAAATTTCGGCATAAAATTGCAATTTTTCAATTTGATACGGATAGTAATTCAATACATACGGCTCTAATTGTGCGCCATTTTTGTAATAGGGGTGTTTCTCGTCGGTGCTTGCGGTGCTTTTGCCTATAGGCTGAACATCGCTAATTTCTACTTTTGTGCTGTCGAAATGCACCGAAATGGTTTGCGTGATGCTAAATTCGTTGGTTGGCACTGCTTCATCTTTGAACGAGGCTTCCAGCGTGTATTCGCCTTCGGGCAAGGCATAACGTTTTTGGTCGACAAAATTTTCGCGCGCTGCCGTAGCCGCAACGGGTGGACTGGTCAATAGAAATTTATCTACATTGACAATTTTATCGCCTTGCTTGAAAAGGTATAAGACCTTTACTGCCCCCAATTTGCGCGTGTCTAAGACGGGTTTGTAGCTTAACGTTTTCGCAATGTAATGCGTATAAATTTCGGTGTAGGTCATGCCTTTATCCGTTTTGAAAACGGCATGGGTCAGCTCGACCTCTAATGCAACGGCTTTCAGTAGATTGAATACTAAAAATAGACCGAGAAATATTGTTTTTTTCATTTTAAAGCACTTTTTTAGACAGTAGACATTTAGATTTTAGACTTTTTGTAACGATTATTTAGGACGGTGGTTTAAAGGGTTATCAGGTTGTTGTAAACAGTGACAAAATACTTTCCTAACAAAAAAGATGAAAATTATCAGCAAAGATACGTCTTATTCTTTTAATTTGTCAATTACTTTTTGTGATGAAAATCCTTTTATAAATAAACGAAACTATAAAGAGTAAAACTAACCAAGTTATCTTTTATCCATTCCTAACCAGAGAAACAGTCGTTTATTTACAAGGAAATATCGAATGAAACAGGCAAGGAAACGCATCGAATAAGGAAGTAGAATTTTTTTATCCTTAAAAAAGCCATACCTTTGCGACTACTTTTTTATACCATACTATCAATGATAACCAATAGCATGAATACTATTTTTGAAAACAAGCAGTCGCCTATCATTTTGGCGATAGAATCGTCGTGCGACGACACGTCGGCGGCGGTTGTCGTGGGCGGCAAGGTGTTGTCGAATGTCATAGCCACCCAGCTGATTCATGCGCAATATGGCGGCGTAGTTCCCGAACTTGCTTCGCGAGCGCATCAAAGCAATATTGTGCCTGTGGTGGACGCTGCCTTGCAAAAAGCGGGTGTGGCGAAAACGGATTTAGATGCAATTGCCTTCACACGCGGCCCCGGACTGATGGGGTCGCTTTTAGTAGGCGTTTCATTCGCGAAGGCATTTGCCTTGGCACTCGATATTCCGATGATTGAGGTAAACCACATGGTCGGACACGTTTTGGCGCATTTCATAGACGAGCCGCACCCGCGTTTCCCTTTCCTCTGCCTCACGGTAAGCGGCGGACATACGCAAATTATTTTGGTGAAAAGCCCCTTAGACTTGGAGGTATTGGGCGAAACCATCGACGACGCAGCAGGCGAAGCCTTCGATAAAACGGGCAAATTGCTCGGCTTAGGCTACCCCGCTGGCCCCGTGATTGATAAACTCGCAAAGCTCGGCAGTCCGCGTTTTTCATTCACCGAACCCGATATTCCAGGCTATAATTTTAGTTTTAGTGGTTTAAAAACGCAAATTATGTATTTTGTACAGAAAGAAACCGCTGCTAATCCGAATTTTATAGCCGAAAATATAAACGATATTTGCGCTTCGGTACAAAGCCGCATTATCTCTATTTTATTAAATAAGCTCAAAAAAGCCGCCAAAAAAACGGGAGTACGCGATATTGCGATTGCTGGCGGCGTGAGCGCAAATTCGGGGCTGCGCGAAGCGGTACAAGACCTCGGCAGACGGCATAAATGGCAGGTTTTTATCCCACAATTTCAGTACTGCACAGATAATGCAGGCATGATTGCTATCACCGCTCATTATAAATTTTTACAAAATGAATTTGTCGGGCAAGATGTTACGCCGCTTCCGCGTTATACGATAGAAAAAAACGATGGAAAAAGCGGTGGAAAAAGAGTCTAAATTTCTAATTTCTTAAAAAAGAAACGACATGCAAGGCTTGCGGCAAAATTTCAACAGTAACGGGCGATACTCCCAGATATTCGCCGTCAGTTTCGGCGCGAGTAGGGCTGTTGATGCCTTCTATACGAATATGTTTGGCGTGATGTGCCGAGGCTTGTGGGTGCGAGATTATTTTTCCATTATAAAAAAGCGGTGTACTTTTCACCACATTCCATTTCGATACTTTCCGAACAATCGTCACGCCGAAAGAGCTGCTTGTCGGGTCGGCTTGCGGCACAAATATTGCCCCGCCGCCGCTATATTTGCATACGCCGATATTGACGGTATAAACATCGTCTTCAATCGTTTCTTTGCCATCGAGCGTGACGCGAACGCGCTCAGGTTCGTAGCCAAAAAGGCATTTGAAAATGACGTAAAGGTAGAAAAGTTTGGGCGGTAAAAACTTATTTTCAAATAAATGCAGTCTTTCGCAGGCATAAGCATCGTAGGCGAAGCCTGCTACATTGGCGAAATAGCGTGTTTGTGGCAGGTTTTGCGCATCGGTATAGGTGAGTTTGCCGACGCTGTGCAAAACGGTTTTGCCTGCCGCTAAAATATTAATGGCTTTGGCGGTATTATGCGGTATTTGATGGGTTCGAATGAAATCATTGCCCGTACCAATCGGAATTGCCGCAAAGGTAATTTGCGCAGTAGGGGCCGTTTTTTGTGTAAAAATGCCATTTATAACCTCATTTATCGTGCCGTCGCCGCCCGCGGCCGCAATGAAACGGGCATTCTCGTTGCTTATCAAGTCGCGCACTAAGGTTATTGCATGACCTTTATAGGCGGTTTGATGGAGTTTATAAGCAATATTGTATTGCTTTAGCAGCGTTTCAATGGTGGCTAATTCGCGGCTCGCTTTGCCGCCCGCCGCCATCGGGTTGAAGATAATATGGTATAACATGATTTTATGATTATTTCATCTTGAAAAGAAACCTTTTAAACTTGGATAATGATGCAGCCGAATAAAAACCTTATTACCATATCAGATAATCCACACCTAATTGTGGAATTATTGCAAGACCTTGTTTTAGCCCCCCGATTAAAAGCACTTGCATGGTCAAAAGTAACAAAACAGACACCTAATATGAAAATCGGGTATCCTGGTCAGCACTTAGTGTCGTTGGCTTTAGGTATGGAGGGCGCAAGGACGGGTGCGCGTGGACACGATATTGTCGATGGCTCGGAGGTGAAATCCTGTAGTCGTGTGGACCAAGTAGATAGTTGTATGGAGTGTGGTGAGAAAGTTTTACGAATAGAAAAAAGTTGCCCTGTTTGTGAATCAACACAAATAAAGCGAATGAATGATAGCAAATGGCTTTTTACGATTCGTAGCGAAAACGATTTAAAAGTACTATTGAATGACGTAGATAGAGTGGTTTTAGCTATTGCTGATTATCCAAATTTCAGTAAAGGCGATTTTGAAGATTTACGGTTTCAATTATTTGAAATTTGGACTAAATCACCTCGTTGTATCAATTTCAAAAAATTGATGGAAAATTATTACTACAAGGTTTACCTAAAACATAAATCCAATGATGCTGAAAAAACGCCCGCGCCTTGCAATTTTTGGACGTTCATGTTCCAATTTTATATGTGTAATCCTATAAAAATACTGGATTGTTTGGTCAAAGGAGCCAATACAAAAAACCCTAAAACGAGTATAACACATTATATAGAACCTGAATTAGACAGAGCAACTATCGATTCAGAGTTGATGCCTACAACGATTTTGACACCCCAAGAAATACGTTCGTATATAGAAACCTTGCTCGATAGCGAACTCACACATTTAATTTCAGAGGAGAAAACGATTGAAGATTTGAGAATCTTATTCAAATTGAAACGTTTTAATAGTAGTAAACTTGCCGAGATTTTGCCTTTTATTGATGAGAAAATCAGGCAAAAAATACCTTTACGCGAGTTGAACGAGATTAAAGTGCAAGAGAAGTATCGACGGAAGTAAAATTACCTAATGGATTTAAAAAAGCATCTTTTCTACTTCTCATAATATTGTAATAATCCTCGTCTTTTTCTATGGTAATGAACTGTCTGTCCGTTTGTAAACAAGAAACCATTGTGGAGCCACTACCGCCAAAAGGGTCTAATACAATATCATTTTGATTACTGCTTGCAATTAGCAGTCTTTTTATCAATTTTATTGGTTTTTGGGTAGGGTGATACCGCTCTTCTGTATAAAAATCAATATCGCGCCAAACATCAGTTAAACCCATTTGCGGGTTATATGTTTGCGCAATATCCGTATAAGGCAAATCAAATTGTAGAATATCCTGCAACTTAGTCCACAACTCGAATGTTGGTACTTGCTCGCAAATGTTTTTACCTGTATAAATACTCCACATACCACCACCGTTGCTTTTAACTCCTAATTTTTCGTTAATTTCCTTAGAACTTAGCTTTAGTGCGTTTTGTCGCTCCTTCAAAAACTGTCGGATAAATGGCTTGCTATCTTTAATGATAAAAAGGGCACTTTCGGTTGTATTTGGAAATATTTTGTAATTTTTTGTTGCCCTGCCCGACACCGAACGCATACCCTTATCAATGACAATTTGCTGGCGAAGTTCCAAGCCCAACCCGTCGAAATATGGCACCAAGAGAGCCAATGTTCTGAAATAGCCAAATAGGTAAAAACTCCCTCCCATTCGCAGCGTTTCCGTCGCCGCCGTTATCCACTTCAACGACCATGTTACATAGTCTTGCTCTGTACGCCATTCATAATCCCATTTTTCGCCTACTACTTTCCAGTAGGGTGGGTCGGCAACTATCAAATCAACAGTTTCTTTATCGATAGTTTTTAATAAATTGAGGCAGTCGCCTAATAGTACGTCTTGTTTCATTTAAGATAGATGTGATAGTTTGCAAAGGTGCGGATTTTCTCGTAATTTTACGTTTTATGAAAACAAAAAGGCAACATCATCTTTCGTGAGGCTTTTCATCATGCCTGCTTCGCTGGCAACGAGGTCGGCGGCGAGGGCTTTTTTCTTGGCTTGGAGGAGGAGGATTTTCTCCTCTATCGAGTCTTTGCAAATCATTTTATAGGCGAAAACGTGGTTTACCTGCCCGATGCGGTGAGTGCGGTCGATGGCTTGCTGCTCTACGGCAGGGTTCCACCAAGGGTCGACGAGGTAAACATAGTCGGCGGCGGTGAGGTTTAGCCCAGTGCCGCCTGCTTTCAAACTGATAAGAAAGACACGGTAATGCTCGTCGTTTTGAAACTTCTTGACGGATTCGCGGCGTTCGGTCGGCGGTGTGCTGCCGTCTAAGTATAAAAAGGAGATATTGGCGCGTTCTAACATTTCGCGTATGA
>JBEEMU010000136.1:0-5709 GCA_041192485.1 Bacteroidota bacterium
CACACCGCCGCAAAACCTTTAACGATTTTAAATATTTACTATACGATACAACCTTATTACATATTTTAAGGCATGAAAAATTGCCTGCCGCCGCTATTTTTTCGACGCTATTTCGCAAGAATCCAACGGCGCGAGTTCTGCGATTTTTAAGCAATGAATCCTCGCTCATCGACGATATTTACATCATGCAAAGCGTTCCAACACGCCCTTTTTTAATCGCATTTTTAAAAGAATTTTATAAAATTGCTGTAAAATCACCTCTGCCCCAACCCCACTTTTCAGCAGACGCAGCAGCTATTTTTACAAACTTTATTAAAATTTTAAAAGAAAAAATTGACGGAGTATTTTAAAAAATGAATAGTTTAAAAATAAGCGGAAACAATTTTTTGTGTATCCGATAAAAAGTCGTACCTTTGTGTGGAAAAAATAAATATCATATAAAAAAACAGTAAGCATTCGCTTATTTTAAACCTTCAAATACGAGAAAATACGAATATGGCTTGTGCAGGATGTGCAGTAGGAAACCGAAAAGACGCAACAAGTGGTTGTAGCAGCGGTTGTGGTAGTAGTGGTTGTGGAACGGGCGGTTGCAATCGCTTCAATACACATGATTGGTTGTCCGAATTGGAATTGCCAGAACACGATACCTTTGATTTGGTAGAAATAAGTTTTAAAAACGGCTCTCGCAAAGGCTTTTATCACCGTCCGCGCCATATAGAGGCGCATTTTGGCGAGCAAGTCATTGTTGATGCGGAAGGCGGTTACGATATTGGTCAAATATCTTTGACAGGCGAATTGGTGAAGTTGCAAATGAAAAAACGCAATGTCAAGCCAAATACCGTTTTCGGTAACGTTATCCGAAAGGCAAACCCTGCCGATTTGGACAAATTAACGGCTATCCGCAAAAACGAACCCGCCGTGATGCTGCAAGCTCGCGTTATTGCCCGACTTCTCGACCTCGATATGAAGCTCGGCGATGTAGAATTTCAAGCAGATTCGCGCAAAGCTACCTTCTATTATACCGCCGACGGACGCATCGACTTCCGCGAACTTATACGTCAGTATGCCAAAGAGTTTAAGGTAAAAATTGAAATGCGGCAAATCGGCGCACGACAAGAAGCTGCTCGCGTAGGCGGACTCGGTGCTTGCGGACGCGAATTGTGTTGCTCTACTTGGCTAACCGATTTCAAATCGGTAAACACTTCGGCGGCTCGCTATCAAAACTTGGCTATCAATCAAGTAAAATTAAGCGGACAATGTGGGCGTTTGAAATGCTGCCTTAATTTCGAATTAGACGCTTATATGGAAGCCTTCGATACCTTCCCTAAAAATGCTGATAAAATAAAAACCCATAAAGGCGAGTTTTTTGTTATAAAAACGGATATTTTCAAAGGATTGATGTTTTATATGGCGCGGCAACCAAAAGGGCCTGCGCTGCACCGCACACTTAGCACCAAACAAGTCAAGGCATTGATGGAGCGCGTCGGGCGTGGTGAAAATATTTTTGACCTTTTGAGCGATTCCGAAATGGAATCGGCGGCTTCGGCACGTCGACAACAAATCGCAGCGGCAAACAATCCGAACGCAAATGCACCAAAACGCTACGATAGCAACGGCGAAGAAGAAGAAGAAGAAGAGTATGAAGAAACGGATTATACTGGCGATGTAGATAATGTAGTAGAGCTGCCAAGCGACCGCAATAAACGCCGTAAAAAAGCGAAAAAACCCGACGCTTCACGCTCACCGCGAGTAGAAGATGCGAATCGTCCGCCGCGTACAGAAGGCGATGCTCGACCGCCAAAACCGCCGCGTCCACCAGGCGAAAAGAAATTGCCAAGTGGGGAAAATACCGCAAAAAAAGAGGTAAATTCGGCAGATAAGCCAAAAGTAGAGAGCAAACAAAACCCGCCACGCCGCCCAAATCCACCAAAAGGTGACAATAAATCGCCACAAACAGCGAAAGATACGGGGGTAAAAAAAGAAGATAAAAAGGTAGTTTCTACGGAGAGTACCGTTAAAAAAGAGGGCAATACAGGCGAAAAGAAACCGCCGATAGCAGAGAATACGCCTAAAAAAGAAGGCGGCGCAAACCCAAATCGGAACAATAAAAACAAGGATAATCGCCCACGCGAAAACCGCCCACCACGCGACGGTAATAATCCGAATAATGCAAACAATCCGAATAATCAAAATAAAGAAAATCGTCCGCCACGCGAGCATAAAGGCGAGCAAAAACCGCCGCCGCCGCCGCAAGGGTAATGATGTATGACGCTTTATACTTATGTTGAATAAAACGACACACTTTACAATACTCCTATTATATTGCGTAAACTGCGCGTTTGCAGCTCCTCGTTTTAGCCCGACCGACCAACCAAAACGCAAAGAATTGGAGTCGAAACGCAAAAAACTAAACGAAGAGATAAAGCAAACAAACGCATTATTAAATAGTGCCACTTCGCAACGAAAAGCAAATGCTGCCGACCTCGCCACACTGCAAAAGCAGTTGCGAAATCGGGAGGAGGTGCAGCGTGTTATCAAAGAAGAGATAATTTCTAACGAAGACCGTGCGTTACGCGCCGAAAGTTTAATACAATCATTAGATACCGATATGGGGCGTTTGCAGGTGGACTATGGGAAAATCATGCGGTCTGCCTATCGCTATCAACGCCACAACACCTCGTTAGTTTTCCTTTTTGCTTCCAACGGCTTCAACGACGCTTACCGCCGTTGGCAATATTTGAGGCGATACAACGATTATAGAAAACGCCAAGTGCAGCTAATTATAGAAACCCAAAAATCGCTTCGAGAGCAAAAAGTCGAACTCGAAGCGGCGCGAATAACGCAAGCCGAGCTTTTGCTGCAAGAGCAGCAAAACACTGTGGCAATCAAACAAGAAACGTCTAAAAAAGACCTTTTAGTAAAACAACTCCGCCAAAAAGAGGGCAATTTACAAGGCGAAGTCAGCAAACTACAAGCGCAAAAAGAAGCCCTCAACTCGGCTATCGAGTCGGCTATCCGCAGCAACGAAAAAGTCATTTCATCGAGAAACCGCACCGATGCTGCATTGCCAAAATTGGACGCGGGCGAACGCATTTTAGACGCTAATTTTGCCAAAAATCGCGGACGATTATCGCCCCCAGTAAACGGTGCAATTATCGGGCATTTTGGGGCGCACCCTCACCCTATTTCGCCCTCTATTATCGTGCAAAGCAACGGCCTAACCTATCGCGTGGCCGCAGGAAGCCCCGTAAAAACGGTCTTTGACGGCAAAGTAAACTTAGTGAACTTCATTACAGGCACGAGCTATTGCATTATTATAGAACACGGCGGCTACTATACCGCCTATTCGGGTATCGGAAAAGCCAGCGTTTCGAAAGGCGAGAAAGTAAATGTAGGCGATGTTATCGGAACGGTTGCCAATAATGGAGAAGTAGAATTTCAGGTGTGGCATGGTACGCAAAAAATGAATCCAGAAGTTTGGGTGAGGTAAGGCTATGAAAGAAGAAATAATAAAAACCCTCCTTTCTACGTTATAAGTGCGTAATCACATTTTTAAAAATCTACGACTTATTTTTATGCAAAAAAACAGCATTTTCACCACAATATTAATTATTATTGGGCTTGCCGCAACTGCGCAGCCCCCCTCCTCCCCTTTCAATAAAACAAAAGGAGCCGCACCAGCTACACCGCCGCCGCAAGGCCAAGCAAAATCATTGCAAACCGACCCCGTAAGAGGTGGTACTGCAAACGGAAACAACAACACTGCAAACAACAATACTGCAAACAATAATACTGGAAACAATAACACGTCGCCAAAAAAAGACGCGATAAGCATTTATGAAAAAGAGTTTCAAGAGCGTATCAAAAAAACGGAAATAAACGGCGTTTATATCCCAAAAGACTTGGAAGATGCGCTCAATCAACTCGATAAGCTCATCAGCGAGGAGTCGAAAGCAAAGTTCAAAACGCATAGCGAAGACGAGTCGGTTCACAAACTTTACTTCAGTTTGGGGCGTTGGATTTGGACAAATTGGAGCCTTTTAGACGGCTCGCGCCTTTCCGAATTTTTCCGAGAGTACGGCATTCATCACCCCGAAGACATTGCCACCATCATCATTCGCTCGTATCATCGCCGCTTGAATGGCAAAGAACTAAATCTTAAACAACAAATGGAGGATTTAAAGGCAAAATATGCGAAAGAAGACGCTGCACGCAAAGAAAAATCAATCCAAAAATTAGAAAAAGAAGACGGCAAAAATTACCTTACCAAAGAGGAGATGGAAGCCAAGAAAAAAGGACATTAAATGGCGAAAACATGGACGCTTGGCGAAAAAAACAAGCCAAGCGAAAAGCAAGAACCCGAACGTGCTGTACTCGTTGGTATCATCAGGCAAGAGCAAACCGAAACCGAACTCATGGAATATTTCGATGAGCTGGAGTTTCTCGCCCTTACCGCAGGCGCAGTCACCGTCAAACGGTTTTGGCAGAAAATGCCGCACCCCGATAAACGCACGTTTTTAGGCTCAGGCAAAATATTAGAGTTACAGCTTTTTGTAGAAAATAATGACATTGATTTAGTCATTTTTGACGACGACCTTACGGGAAAGCAAACCAGCATCATCGAGGAAACGCTCAAACGCAAAATCCTCGACCGCAGTATGCTCATCTTAGACATTTTCGCCTCACGAGCGCAAACCGCACAAGCTAAAACACAGGTTGAACTGGCGCAAGCACAATATTTATTGCCCCGCTTGCGCGGAATGTGGACGCACTTAGAACGGCAGCGCGGCGGTATTGGTATGCGTGGGCCAGGCGAAAAAGAGATTGAAACCGACCGCCGTTTGGTGAAAGAACAGGTGCAAAAACTCAAAGAGCAGCTGCAAAAAATAGACCTACAAAGTGCCACGCAGCGCAAAACCCGTGGGCAGGTTATCCGCGTTTCGCTCGTAGGCTATACAAATGTAGGCAAAAGCACACTCATGAATTTATTGGCAAAATCGGAGGTTTTCGCCGAAAATAAACTATTTGCCACCTTAGACACGACCGTCAGGAAAGTAACCTTAGAGCAAATGCCCTTCCTGCTTTCCGACACCGTAGGGTTTATTCGCAAGCTGCCGCACCATTTAGTAGAAAGTTTTAAATCAACCTTAGACGAAGTGCGCGAAAGCGACCTTTTGCTACACATCATCGATATTGCACACCCACAGTTTGCCGACCATTTAGCTACCGTTCAGCAAACCCTACAAAGCATTGGCGTTACCAACAAGCGTACTATCTTGGTTTTCAATAAGATGGACGCTTACCGCAAACGAAATTACGACAACCTCCTCCTCCCAAGCGAGCAAGCCGAACTGGAAGAAGAACTCTTCGAATCACTCACGAAACAACATTCCGAAACCCAAGTACTCTTTATTTCAGCGCAAACTAACGAAGGCATCGACCGCTTAAAAATTCATATTGCCGATGCCGTCCGCGATTTATATGTAGAACGCTATCCGCATCAAACGCAGTGGTGGTAATATTTTTTATGAACTATTATTTTCTTTCTTCCCTCGGCTATTTCGCCTACTGCTCGTCTATTTTTGCGCAAAGCAATGATAGACGAGCAGTTCTTTCTGTAAAACGAACCTATAAGGAACGTGTAAAACGAACCGAATTATCTTTTACCCATTGCTATTAACGCCGTCAAACTCACTTTTCGGCATACTG
>JBEEMU010000137.1:0-5518 GCA_041192485.1 Bacteroidota bacterium
GAAAAAAGGGCATAACCGCATTTTAATTCAAATAGGAACCGACGAGCAAGACAATTCAAGCCTTTTTGTTCGATTGACCGATAATGCAGGTAAAAACGTAACGGGCTTGACTTACTCGCCGTCTTTCAAAGAATATCCTAAATTGACAGGCAATAAAGCGGCACAGCCACTTACCAATTTGCCTGAAAAATATTGGGAAGAGGAATACACTAAAAACCCAAATGATTTGTTGGCAAAACTGCTTTATGCACAATGTTTATACCATAATTATAAAAGTTACGATACATTTAAAGTGTTGAAAGAAGCGAAAAAAGCAGCTCCTACAAGCACTTACGTCATCTATTTGATGATGCGCTACTATATCCGTGTGGGAAATAGAACGGATATGAGCAAAGAATTGGAGTCGATTCGCGAGCAAGACCCGAATAGTTATTTCACCTTAGTTTATAATTTTCAAGATGCAACAGAAAAAGATAATTACGATGAAGCCGAAAAATATAGTACCGAATTGATAAAACGCTATGGTAAAAATACGACCTCCGATGCGCAGGAGGTGACGCTTATTGCGCATCGCCAAAAATACGATGAGCTTTTAGAAAAAGTGGAGGAAATGTATAAGAAAAATCCTGAAAAACAAGAAGTCGTGTTGATGAAATACAATATCGATAAAGATGTTAAGAAGGACGCTCGCGGTGCCATGAAAATTTTGGAAACTTACTTAAAAACCAATTTTTATGACAAATCGTACAATACCTTGATGGAGGCTTACGCAACGCAAGGCAATAACGAAAAAGCCTTGCAAATGCGCACCGAACTTTGCACTCGAAACCCGACAGCTTGGACGTATTTACACAATCTTGCGCAATATTATTTCACCACACGCGACTATACGAAATCGGCTGCTTTAACCGAAAAATTGATACAACTTTCGCCTTACACAAGCCGTTCTTGGGGCGAATTAGGGCGTTGCTACAGCGAATTAAAGCAAAAAGACAAGGCAAAAGCCGCATTCGAAAAAGCGATTTTATACAATGCTAATAACTATGACGTGCGCGAAGAGCTGCGCAAATTGGAGAAAAAATCAGATATTTTTGATGTTTTTGAAAAAGATGATGTCTATGCACTTATCAAAAAAGCACCGAAAGCCAGCGATTATCCAGAACAAAATAGCGTTGTTTTATTAGACGACTGCCAACAAGTTGTTTACCCAGAAGGTGGCCGCGAAGAGAAAATTGTTATTGCGGTAAAAATATTGACTGACGCAGGCATCGAAGACTGGAAAGAGTATAATATGGCGCGCGGCGCAACGGTAGAAAAAGCCGAAGTCATCAAGAAAGATGGCAAAAAATTGCAAGCAGAGGTGTCGGGCGGCCACGCTGTATTCACGAATTTACAGGCAGGCGACGCTATTTATATTCAATACAAAACGCAAAGCTATCAAGGCGGGAAATTTGCCAAACATTTTTGGGAAAAAACGTATTTCACAACGCCTTATCAAGCCCTCAAAATACGCTACCAGCTATTAGTGCCAAAAGATAAAAAATTCGCTTACAAATCATTGAATATGACGCTCGACCCCGTGATTAAACCCGTGGAAGACAGCAAGTTATATACTTGGGAGCGCAAAGATATTAAGCCGATAAAGCCAGAGCCTTTGATGCCACCGTACTCCGATGTAGCCTCTTTAGTGGCGGTGTCGTCTATTCCCGACTGGGATTATGTTGCCGATTGGTATTCGGGTATTTCGAGTACCAAAGCAAAAGCCGAACAGCCCGTGAAAGACGCTATCAAAGAAGCCTTTGATGGTAAAACGGCCAATAATGATACGGAAAAAGCGCATATTATCTATGATTATATTTTGAATAATATCAAATACAGTTCGGTTTCGTTCCGCCAAAGCGGCCACGTTCCGCAAAAAGCCGAAAAAACCTTGACAACTCGGTTGGGCGACTGCAAAGATATGGCCACGCTTTTCGTGTCGATGGCAAAAGAAATGGGCTTGAAAGCAAATGTCGTTTTGGTAAATACACGCGATAATGGCAAATTTGACTTGCCGCTACCAAGTATTGATTTCAATCACTGTATTGCGCATTTAGAAGCAGATGGAAAAGAATATTTGTTAGAAATGACGAATAACAAAATGCCATTTGGCTCGTTGAATAAAAACGATATCGGCGCAATGATGCTCAATATTCCGCCAAACAATACCAAAAGCATGAGTAGCAACCTTGTTTCTCTGGATTTTAAAGGGCGCACCAACAATTTGATCAAACGAAACACAACCGTTGAGGTAAAAGGCAGCGATTTAAATGTCACTCGCCGCAATGTGAAATACGGGGCTTACGCTTCCGGAGTGCGCGAAAATGATGCAGATGTAACGCAAGAAGAGCGCGAAAAATCAATGCAACAAAGCATCAGCAAAGATTTTAAAACGCCAATTAAATTGCAAAAACTCACTTATATTACCGATTTGAAAGGCTTAAGCGATTCGATGGCTTACGAATATAACTTTACAGTAAAAAATGGCTTGACATCAGTTGCTGGGTTGACAATTATGTCACTCGCTTGGACAGACCACGCCGAACCCGAAGAATTTCAAGGCAACGACAAGCGAGAATTTACCTTAGAATATTACTTAAGCTCAAGCGAAGGAAGCGTAGAAACCATCACGATTCAACTTCCCGCAGGCAAATCTGTCATGGAAGTTCCGAAAGATGTGCAACTTAGCTTTGAGGGCATTACCTACGAAGTAAAATATAAACTTACTGGAAATCAATTTGTTGCGACCCGCAAATTCTCGGCACCAATAGATAAATGCTCTATTAAAAACGATAAATTTGTGGCTTTCAAAGAATTTTATAATAAAATTGTAGAAAGCGATGCTACGCAGGTTGCTATAAAATAATTTCAAATTAAAAATGCCTTTCAACGACAGCGAACGCCACGAAAGACTCACGCTCAAAGAATGGGGCGTGCGTTTAACACAAGGCTGGGACAGGGTTGGTACGAACTTTTTTCGGATACGCTACCAATATTACCTAAATCCAGATTTGGTATCTTATGAACGAATGCCTTTGCGTTATAAATTAAACGGCTTCGAGTTTACCAAAAGTCAACAAGCCGTTTTACGCAAAAACGCCGACTTGACTTATCTTGTGCGCCCTTGCATCATCGATGAGGCAAAATATCACTTGTTTCAAGACTGGTATAAGCAGCGTTTTGGCTCGTCCGAAAGCATTTATAAATGGGTTGATGACAGAACTCGACCGTTTCGCAGCCAAGAAATTGCGGTGTATGACAAAGATAAACTCATCGCTTGTAGTTTTTTTGACAATACGCCGAAGGCACAATATTCAACAATCGCCTGTTTCGACCCGAACGAACACAAACGGAGTTTGGGTATTTTTACTTTATTATTAGAAATAGAAAATGCAGCGAAAAAACAGAAAATAGCCCATTATCCAGGGCACGCTTTCGTAGAAAACTCGATGTATGACTACAAAAAGAAATTTAATAATATCGAATATTTTGATTGGGAAACCCAAAAATGGCTAAAAAATAATTCATAAATTATTTACATGGATTTCGACGACAACGAATACCACGAAAAACTAAGCCTGAGAGAATGGGGCGCGCGAATGACACAAGGCTGGGACAGGGTTGGTACCAATTTTTCACGCACGCGATACCAATATTTTGGGGCGCATTTGCCGCACCCACTTAGTATGAACCCTGCAAATGCCGCTTTTTTTACAGCGGAAGTGTGGGAGCAAATTCAGCTGTGGCGCGGTCCCGCACTTTATGAACGAATGCCCTTGCGCTATAAAATGAAGGGCTTTGAATTTAGTAAAAGCCAACGGGCTATTTTGCGACGCAATAGCGACCTCACTTGCATCATTCGTCCTTGCGAGCTGACCGAAGAAAAGCACCAATTATTTATAGACTGGCATAAATATCGCTTTGGCTACCCAAGAAATATACACACTTGGGTAGCCAGTGATACTTCCCCGTTTCGAAGCAATGAAATTTCGGTGTATGACAAAGATAAACTCATTGCTTGCAGTTTTTTTGACACCACCCCAAGCGGACAGTACTCTACTATCGCCTGCTACGACCCTAACGAGCGAAAACGCAGTTTAGGGACGCTTACCCTTTTATTGGAAATAGAAAATACCGCTTTTAGAAACAAAGTTGCACACTATCCGGGCTATACTTTCGTGGAAGAATCGATGTTAGATTATAAAAAATTTTTCCACAATATCGAGCATTTCGATTGGGAAACTCAAAAATGGCAGAAATTAAGTAGGTAAAAGAGAACTGTTCTACTTAGTTAAAATCACCTCCTAACGCTGTTTATAACCTTCAAAAGGTAAAAGATGCCACGAATATACTTTGACAATGCGGCAACAACACCGCTAAGTCCGATAGTTCTACAAGCGATGTTGCCGCATTACACTGAAAACTACGGAAATCCGTCCTCTATACACGCTGACGGGCGGCGAGCGCGGACGGCCATAGAGCAAGCACGCAAAACAGTAGCCAATTATTTGAACGCTTCCGTAGGCGAGCTATTTTTTACATCTGGCGGCTCGGAAGGCAATAATATGGCGATAAAAAATGCCGTTCGCGATTTAGGCGTAAAGCAAATTATTACGACAAAAATCGAACATCACTGTGTGCTACACGCCGTAGAAGCAGTCGTTAGAGATACGGGAATTACCGCAACTTATTTGCGTGTAAATGAAGTCGGTCAGATAGATTTGTCCGAATTAGAGGCGTGTTTATTGCAAGCTAAAAACAGCCAAATCCCCGTTTTAGTATCGCTTATGCACGCCAATAATGAAATAGGCGTTATTTATAACCTATTTAAAATAAGTGAGTTATGCCAAAAATACACCGCCTATTTTCACACCGATACGGTGCAAACATTTGGGAAATATCCGATTGATTTACAAAAAATAAAGGTTCACTTTCTAACCGCTTCGGCGCATAAATTTCATGGGCCAAAAGGGGTTGGTATTATTTATATAAACAGCGATATTCGAGTAAAACCCTATATTGATGGCGGCGCACAGGAGCGAAATATGCGCGGAGGCACCGAAAATGTAGCGGGCATCGTCGGTTTTGCGACCGCCCTAACCGAAGCAATAGAAGCAATGGACTTGCGTAAAAATTATATACAAGACTTAAAAAATTATTTTGTAGCGGCTTTGCGCCAAAATTTTAACGATATTGAGTTTAATGGCGCTATTGAAACTTCAGAAAGTGCCTATCATATTATTAGTTTATCTTTCCCGCCGTCGATGCGAGCCGATATGCTTATTTTCAACTTAGACGTTGCAGGCATCAGTGCTTCGGGCGGTTCTGCGTGTAGTAGCGGTGTAGAAAACGCATCGCACGTCATGGCTGCAACTCGCAGTGATAGCGACCGCCGAACTGTCCGTTTCTCCTTAGCACATTACAACACACCGCAAGAAATTGATATTCTTATCAGAAAATTGAAAGAAATCATCGGTGT
>JBEEMU010000138.1:0-2584 GCA_041192485.1 Bacteroidota bacterium
TTTAGCCGCCAAACCGTTTGTAATTAGTAATTTGTCATTACTAATAGGTTTGGCGGATAAGCCTTTATTTTTGACACATGAAAAAAATAATTTATATCGCGGTGTGCTATTTTATCGGTATTGGTATGACTTTAGCACAAACCGTCACGACTTTTAATAAATTGTATCCTGCTGGCTTTACTTGTTCAATATTTGATTTGCCTAACAATAGTGCATATTATTCTTTGTTCTACATTAGCCAAAATAGGCAACCACAGCAAACCATGGCAGTTAGTAAGATAGATTTAGTAGGAAATCAAATTAGTATAGATACGCTACATCTACGCAGTAATAGCCTTGTTGAAGGCATATCAGCTGCTTACACTTGTATTCAGTCTTTTGATAATAAAGTGATAATGGTTTTGACTATTAATAAAAACTGTACCGATTGCATAGAAGGTTGCATTATAAAATTTAATGCGGCGATGACGGATACACTTTGGACAAAAACCTATAAGTTTCAAGGGCAAAATGCACAGTTAGAAGGTATTACAGAAGACCCCGTAAGCCATAATCTATATATACAGGGAATGGCGCACATTAACAGCACTTATGTCTATTTTTTCGCCTGCTTTGATGCCAACGGCAATCTTTTGTGGGAGAAAAAATATGATAGGATACCGAATGTAGTCGAGGAAATAAGACATCTCGCCATTATTGGAAATTACTTAGCCTTAGCTGGCTTAGAAGGTTACTCTAACGGCAATAATGCTTTTACCGCATTTTATGATTTGAATGGAAACTATTTGTTTCGTCAGGGCTTTTCTCGACCTTATGATGAAAGCGTTACGGGGCTTTGTACTTTGAATAATCAAGAAGTGTTAGTCGTTATCGGAGAAGGAACAGAACCTATGAATTCAAATTTTGTAGCAAATAGCCGCATCCTTTTGCAGCGTATTAATGTGACCACCAATACCGTTGTGCAAAGCAAATACATTGGCATCAATGATAAAAATGTTTTTGGGCGAAAGCCTTATTTTTTAGATAATAATAAAATCATTTTTGCAGGTAGCCGTTGGGATACAAACCGCAATGTCGTCAGCGGCATTTATGCCATTAATACCAATCTCGATAGCCTTTGGTACCGCGAGTACCCCAATGAAATAGAGCCACAAAACTATATTTTTTGGTCGCAAGATGCCCAAATTTATAACACCATGGTCAGCAATGGCAGCATTTTCACCGCAGGCGAGTTTTTTACCGACAACACACCTACCGCCTTCCCGCCGGGTTCGCCCAATCAATACGCTTGGGTGATGAAATTAGATACCGCAGGTTGCCTCACGCCCGGCTGCTGGACAAGCGTAACAGATAAAACCCCCGATATTTGGATTGCCGATGACCCGCTCGGCTTATACCCGAACCCCGCGCACACGCAAATCACGCTGCGTCTGCCCGATGCACCAAACGCTTACCAAATAGACATATTTGACGCACACGGCAAGCGTATGTTCGATGAGCCGCGCATGGCTGCCGACTGCACTATTAGTACGGTCGGTTTCCCAAGCGGCACTTATTTTTGCCGCGCTACCTACGCAGGCAAGCGGCTCGGCATGGCAAAGTTTGTGGTGGCGCAGTGAGCGGCGGGGGGATTAGGGACAATTACAATATCAACAAATCATCACGACTACTCACACTCAAATAGAAATATATGATATTCCGAATGGCATTTATTTTATTAGCGTGTATGACGCAAATGGTCAGCGCATCGGCAGCCGGCGCGTGGCAGTGCAGCACGAGTAGGCAGGCGTTCGGGTTTCAACCCGAAATATCCATACCGCCTACCGCCATCAAAAACGCCGCTGAAGACCTCGTCATAAAAACAGGCACTACCCTCACGGTGCAGGGTACGCTCAATATGGCAAAAGGGCATAAAATAACCGTGGAGGCGGGTGCCACCCTACTCGTTGATGGCGGTACTATCACCAATAAGTGTGGCGAAGTGTGGGACGGCATTACGGTAGTAGGGCAAGCCGACAAACGCCAAACACCTGCCTACCAAGGGCGCGTGTTGTTGCGCAATAACGCCGTAGTGGAGTATGCCAAAAATCTGATGACGCTCGGCAGATACTACGACTGGGGCTACGATGTGGCTACGGGTGGCGGCATCGTGCAAGCCGAAAACAGCACATTTAGGAACAATGCGCGGGACGTGGAGTTTATGCAATACCACAACAAAGCAACGCCAGCGGCGGCACTCGAGTTTGCGAATGTGTCGTATTTCAAAAACTGCACCTTCGAAACAACGGAGGCTTACCGCCCATCGAGTGCGAGCCTGAAGCCGCATATTACGGCGTGGGACGTGTACGGCGTGCGCATGGAGGGCTGTGTGTTCCAAAACACGATACCGCTCAACGCGGCAACTAACGCCGCGCTGCACCGCAAAGGCATGGGCATCTATACCGAATGTGCCACCTACGCCGTAGATTGGTACTGCCCGAATGGGGACTGCACCGACCCGAATAATAATACCTACGGCTCGTTTCAGGGCTTGGAGCGGGGCATCGAGAGCATTTACCTGCCTTCACTCACGCCCGTAGCCAGC
>JBEEMU010000139.1:0-3798 GCA_041192485.1 Bacteroidota bacterium
ATTTTTTTTATAAAAAAACAAAATGTACTATTTTTTTTAAAAAAGCCTTATCTTTGCAGAGTAAATCTCTCTTTTTTATTTATTAAAAAATAACTCTATTATTATTTTGAAATTTCTACACCTTTTACAAACAGCCCTCTTTCTGGGCATTTCGTCGCTTGCTATTGCGCAAGCACCTACAAATGACGACTGTGCAGGTGCAATAGCTGTAACGATTGCAGCAGATGCCGCTTCATGTACCCCTACGACCGTTTCTACGGTAGGTGCCACCCAATCGGCCGAAGCAAACAGCTGCTCGGTAACGTGGTTCGATGACGACGTGTGGTACTCATTCACAACAGGGGCAACTCTACCCGATTCTATCGTCGTACAAGGTGCAACGGGTACAATTACCAATTTCGGCATGGCTGTTTACGATGGTTGCGGCGGAACTGCACTGGGTTGTTTTTCAGGCGCACGACGGAGTCTCGGTATGGCGAGAGCGGCCTTACTACCCAACACGACCTATTTAGTGCGCGTTTGGGGAGCAGGCGTAGGCGCGGCAACGCAAGGCGATATGACTATCTGTATTTATGCGGCAATGTTACCTACTATACCCGTTCCGCTCTTAAGTACTATGTCAGCTCATGTGTTTGGCGCGGTCGGAGCGGCTGCGACTCCTATAGATGTTATACTAAGCAATGGCGGCGGTGTAGCACTTAATGTCACCTCTGTAACGAGCAGCTCGCCGCAGTTTGCCGTGTCGCTCGCTTCGGGTACGATGGTTGCAGCTGGCGGAAGCTCTCCCTTCACCGTTACTTATACCGCTAACGATTTAGTAGATGACCTTACAACAATCACTGTCAATACAGATGGCGGCCCCGTTACTTTAACAGTAAGTGGCTATGCTTACGATGCGAGTATGGTGTATGAAACGTTTGACGCTGGCTTACCGTCCTCCTTCACGCAAAACGATGTTGATGGCGATGGCAATGGCTATTTTGGTTTTGGCGTTATAAACTCCCCTTTTACAGGCGACAGTTGCCTTGCCTCTGCCTCTTGGCTTAATAATGTAGCACTTACCCCTGACAATTACCTCGTCTTGCCACAAATGACTCCGCGAACAGGTAATAGCACCTTCTCGTATTTTGTGACGGCACAAGACCCCGCATTCCCTGCCGAGCATTATGAAATCCGCGTTTCAACGACTGATAATCAACCAGCTTCGTTCACTACTTCTTTATTCAACGAAACACTTCCCGATAATATTTGGAACGAACACCGCATCGACCTTTCAGCCTATAATAACCAACCCATTTATGTCGCAATTCGTCATTTCAATGTTACGGATATGTTTTTTATTAAATTCGACGACTTCCGCTTCCCTAACTTGATAACAGCAACCGACAACTCTGTCAGCAAAGCAACAGCCATCAAAGTAACGCCAAACCCAAGCAACGGCAATTTCAACCTTAGCTGGGACGCAACTCAAACCGATGTTGCTATTCGCATCACAGATGTACAGGGAAAAGAAGTACTCGCTGTTCGCCCCGTTTCGTCTGCTACCTCAGCCGATTTGAATTTGACGAATATCGGGTCAGGCGTTTATACAGTTCGTTTATCGGGCAGTCAAGGCGTTCAAACAACGAAGCTTACTATTCTAAAATAAGGTAGCAGGAAATTAAGTGTTTTCTCTACGTTTAAACAACGCTACGTTTCAAAAAACGCTAGATTCCAACGCTACGTTTCAAAAAAGTGTCTGCCTCAATATTTTGAGACAGACACTTTTTTGGTTCCTCGCTACTTCGCTCTCAATTCATCGCGCACTTTCATCAATGCAAAGCCCAACAGATTGAGTCCGAGCCAAGTATTCGGGTCGTTGATATTCGGAGTTTTTGCGGCAAGCCCTATGCCTCAAATTTGGTTGTAAGGGCTGGCTTCCACCAAAATTTTATCACCTGTGGCTAATAAAAAGGTTTTTAAGTCGCAGTTTTGGGCAGGTAAAAATATGTTTGATTTAAACAAAAAACCTTATTGCTTCCGTGTTTTTTGGGGTAGCGAAAAGTCCGTTTCTACATCATACCACACTAAATAAGTGGTTATATTGATGCCTTCAATTGTTTCGTCGGCTTCCTGCAAAACGGGATTGTTAAAACTATTGTTCGCAAAAACCAAGTAAACGCCTTTTGTTAAATTCAGGCTTTTTATATAATACGCCAATTGAATTTTGCCTTTTTCAAACTTATTCGCGTCGTAGAAAATTTTGGTTTCGATGACCAATTCGGTGCCGCGTATATTCACTATGAGGTCGGTGCGACCGAGTGCAACATGGGCTTCCAAGTAACTTTTGCCTTCCAAAACCGTCAAAAACGACTGAATGTACATCTCAAAACTATACACTAAGGCGGCTTCGCGCAAGCCAATCAAGCGGCCGCGGCTATCTTTGTGCATAAAATAGCGGAAGCCGCGCCGCTTAGCATACACTTGATAGTTGCGTATCATTTTATCAATATTTAGCTGCTTGTTCGGCAAAAAATAGTCGGCGATAATCAAATTACCCATGATGTCGGCCGATTCGCCGTTCATCGGCGCTGCGAAAGCGGCGTGTAAGCATTTGCGGTATAATGGCACCGGAAATATAATATTATCGCTCTCGTCTGCGGTAATTACGCCATTCACACTCAACTCTTTAATGCGCTCATCTTGCACCATATAGCTGCGCGGCTTTTCGTCGAACAAGAGTTCCTCGACAAATTTGCGGTGGTTTTTTGCTTTTTCGACAATATTCGATACGTTTTTGTTTATTTTTATCGATGTGTAGTTGGTTTCTACGCGTAAATAATGCTCAAACTCGAACTGCGCAACATCGGGAAATAGTTGTACTAAACTGCCCGCAAAGCCGTTCACAAGTCCGGGTTGTCCGCCTGTCATATAACAAATTCGCTCTTTTACTTTTTCGGAAAACAGTTGCGGTTTGCCGAGTCGGGTCGTTTCTATTTCGTGCATCGCCAAAAGTTCCAACATTTCGTCTTGTGTAAAATACGGCACTTCGAGTTCTTCGTTAATATTAAACGGGCTTACCGCGCCTTGCATCACGCCCGTAATGTTTTTAACACCCACGAGAATAACAGATTTGAGTGCATGACTTGCACGGGTATGGTATAATGCACGGATTGTGTGCAAAAAATTATTCAAATATTTGGGATTGATGCCCTCTACTTCGTCTACAATAAGTACTAATTTTTCATTTTTACACGCTTCTATAGAGCGGATAATAGCACCAAAACTGCTATGTTCTATCGGTATTTGCCAATTTTCGTGCATTTTTATGGCTAACGATAGCAAAAAACTATCCGAGGGGTCTTTACTACAATATTCCCAGTTCGTATAACACACTTTATACCCTTCCGTTTTTAACTCTTCGCCGAGCATCGTGAAAAACGTGGATTTGCCCGACTGACGCGGCGCGAAAAGCGTGAAATAGCGGTCGTTATACACCAAATTTTTGCCTTTTTGCATCAATGCGGCGCGGTTTAGCGTGTAATGTCGGTCGGGTATATTCGGTCCCGACGAGTTAAATTCTTTCTTAAATTGCATAAAAATTCCTTGTTTATTATTCACGATGTAATGAAAACAACCGCAAAGATACAAAAAATACTTGTTTCGGAAGCCCGAAACAAGTATTTTTTGAGTAAGATAGCCAATTTAGGCAATATCGTCATAGTTCATAATTCATAATACCTTACTGCGTAATACAGCCATTCGCATCAGTTATTCTAAAATTATAGGTTGTGTTGCCGACTAAACTATTAAAGGTTG
>JBEEMU010000140.1:0-3544 GCA_041192485.1 Bacteroidota bacterium
GTGCTACCTACACGAGTAAAACTAACCAAGTTATCTTTTACCCATTCCTTAGGTAATGTAGCAAAAAAATCCGCCTTTCTCTTTCGAAAAAGGCGGATTTAAGCGTTTTTTTTGCTTTGGAATGTGTCCAAAATCTTTTTTATTTTCTCTATGCCGCTTAAAAGCCGAAATAAATACCTACGGCAAACGGATTGCCGATAGTGTTGATGCCTACGCCAAAACTGTCACTTTTATCTACCTTGTCTTGCCCAGTTTGGCTGTATTTCGGGTAAGTTGTTGTCATGCTGTTGAAGCCTAAGCCTGCCCATTTGCCTACAACGGTAATTTTCGGCGTAATGTTGAAGGCTACGCCCGCATCAATTGACGCGCCAAAGGTACTCGCAGAACTATAGTCTGTTGTAGTCGTGCCATCATTTTGTTTGCTTGCGTTGCCGTGATAGCCGAGGTTTAAGCCGCCGAATAGCGAAACATTCTCGCTTACATTAAAAAATTTGCGACTATAAAGCGTCACGCCCACGCCCGAGTCTAAATGTTTTGAATCTTCGGAACCGTCCGCTTTATAGAACGTTGTGGCCCCACTAGAAAGGTCTAAGCTGATGCCGACCGCTAAATTGTCAATCACAAAATAGCCAAGCTCGGGCGAACCCGAAAACGAGGACGTACTTGGCGTTTTGACGGTTGTTGAACCGATTTGCGAGGTGTTGTTGTTGCTGTTGAAGCGCAACATACCGCCAATATATTTGGTACCTGCGGCAATTTGTGCAAACGAACTTGCGCCCCATAGTAAAAGGGCAGCTAAAATAAGCTGTTTTTTCATTTTAAAAATGATGAATTGTTGGTGATGAAAAAGTAAAATTGTTATAAAAACGTGTTGATAACGCAAAGGTAATGTAGTCACCACTTTATTACAAGGCTATTTGCGCAAACGGCGTGTTTTATCGATTAAACGGTCTTTTGCTTCATCATTTCGTGCTCGAAATTTATTGCCTAAGCTCTTATTTACTCTCCGTTCCTTATTGAACGTCCGTTTTTTTATCAAAAAAATAACAAAATTATCAAATTATTGGTTTAGTTTTAATTTATTATTAAAATAAAATTATATAAATAACTGTAATTCAAATATTAAAAATTTTTAAAACCTGCAAAACTTGAGGTTAGCCAACTGTTCAATATATCCGAAAAATAATTAAAAATTAAAAACAAGCTATTTTTACTATTTTTTTAATAAAAACCCCTAACTTTGTACGCATTTTTACATCAACCAGTTTATAAATAATTATCTTATGGGCATTCAATCCGTTTATGCTGCCGACAATAAGCAGCAAATGCAAACTTTTATGCGTGCCGTTCTGCGCGATATGCAGGCTTTAGAGTATATGCTTGACAACGACTTGTTTGAAAGCGATATTACGCGAATTGGAGCTGAACAAGAAATGTGTTTGGTCGATAAGTTTGGGCGGCCTGCACCTATTAATATGGACGTTTTAAAAGATTTCCACCCCGAATGGCTGACGACGGAATTGGCAAAATTCAATTTGGAGTGCAACCTCAATCCGCAGCTTTTCGAGGGCGATTGTTTTAGCGAAATAGAGGTTGAAATTTCGCAGTATCTTGCCGAAATCACCAAGAAAATAACGCCATACGGCGCACATATTTTGCTGACGGGCATTTTGCCAACTATTCGAAAAACGGACATGGGACGCGATAATATTACACCCGTTCCGCGTTATTACGCGCTTTTAGATAGCCTGCGGCAAATGCGCGGCGATGACCACGAACTGCATTTGAGCGGGATAGATGAGCTTCGCTTGAAACACGATTCGCCGTTTTTGGAGGCTTGCAACACGAGTTTTCAGGTGCATTTGCAGGTTGCACCCAAGGATTTTGTTAAAATGTATAATATTTCGCTTGCCGTTGCCGCGCCAGTTTTGGCGATGGCCGCTAACTCGCCGCTGCTATTTGGCAAACGGCTTTGGCACGAAACGCGCATCGCTTTATTCCAACAGTCGGTTGATACACGCATCAGCCACGACCATTTGCGCGAGCGCAGTCCGCGTGTGACCTTCGGGAACGACTGGCTGCATCACAGCATTTTAGATATTTATCGCGAAGATATTTCGCGCTACCGCCCCGTTTTGAGTAGCGACGTGGAAGAAGACAGTTTGGAAATGATTAAAAAGGGCATCATTCCGAAACTACGCGCCCTGCAAGTGTCTAATTCGACGGTTTACCGCTGGAACCGCCCTTGCTTCGGCATCACAAACGGCATACCGCATTTGCGTATAGAAAACCGCATTTTGCCTGCGGGACCGACGGTAGTTGATGAGGTCGCAAACGCTGCATTCTGGCTCGGTTTGATGAAAGGCATTGCCCTGCGCTACGACGATATTCGCAAAGAAATGGACTTTTCCGACGCACGCGATAACTTTATGAAATCGGCAACTTATGGCATGGATTCCAAATTTACTTGGTTCAACAATCAAAAAGTATCCGTTGCACATTTGGTAAAAAAAGAATTGGTCGATATTGCGCGGGAAGGCTTGCGGGCGCAAAAGGTGAGCGAAACCGATATTTCGCGCTATTTGGACATCATTGCAGAACGCGCCGAACAACACACGAACGGCGCACGCTGGATGCTGCGCAGCTATAATGAATTGCGTAAGCAAACCAATCGCGATGAAACCTTGGCGACTATCACGGCGGCGATGCTCAAAAACCAAGAAACCAATCAGCCTGTACACACTTGGAAACAAGCCGTTCTGCAAGACTTGAAGGATTATGAGCCGACCCAGTTGCGCGTTGAGGATTTTATGACCACCGATTTGGTGACTGTTCAAAAAGACGACCTTGCCGAATTGGTAGCGAATATGATGGACTGGCAGCAAACCCGCTACATTCCAGTAGAAGGCGAAGATGGCAAATTAGTCGGTTTCGTGACGGCGCGTATGCTCCTAAAACACTTTGTAAAGGCTACGCACCACAAAAATACCGATAAAATTTTGTTGGTAAGCGACATCATGTTTAACAATCCCGAAACGCTTTCGCCCGAAACGCTGCTTGGCGACGCGCTCGATTTGATGGACAAAATCAAATTGGACTGTATGCCGGTTGTGAAAGACGGCGAACTAGTGGGCGTTCTCTCCGAAATGAATGTGGTGGAAATATCGCGTCGCTTGCTCAAACGCACACAATTAGGAATGAGAGAAAAATAACTTAACAAGTTATTTTTGGAACGTTCCTTAACTTGATTTTTAAACTTTATAAAAAAACAACTATTAATAACACCGTCATACCCGCGAAAGTGCTGCTTTTTGGCGAATATATTACGCTAATTGGCGGTACGGCGGTCGCACGTCCACTACCCACCTTTGCTGCGCACTGGACAAATACGCCTGCAAACACAGGGGCGCAACAACCACTTTACGACTTGTGCCATTATTTGCAAAATTTGGCAAATAAGCGAGAATTATTGGTAAAATGCAATTTCGAGGCGTTTGAAGACGCGCTTAAAAACGGCTATTGGTTGTCGAGCAATATTCCGTTG
>JBEEMU010000141.1:0-4531 GCA_041192485.1 Bacteroidota bacterium
TGCAACTCAACTCCTGCGTATGCCCAATTGCCTACGGTAATACCAGGGTAAGGGTTAGCGAGGACACCCGTACAGTCAAAGACATTGCCACTAAAATAGGTCAGAACAAAGAAATTTGAGCTGTATAATCCCACATAGTTTCGGTCAAAACTATTGTTTTGAAGACTGACTGCCCCTTTTGTTGCCGTTACTGCGCGGTAAGCATCGCTTATGCTACAGCCTTTCATGATTAACTTGCCATTCGGCTGTACATCAATTCCTTGCCACAAACAGCCAAGACCCGCGAGGTTTGTACTCAAAAACGTGACCGTTTTCTCTACTGTAATGCTGCCTCCGCCGCCGATATTTATTTCAACACCATCAAAATAATAATTATCATTTATCGCCAAATCGCCATCAATGCCGATATTACCGCCCGTCATGGTGCCAGCAGGTATAACTTGCGCCGTGATAGCATCTCTAATAGTAGGATAGGGCGTATTGCTACCAAGTATAAGTTGATTAGTTGGGCTAACACACGACGGCGGCGCAGTTATCGTAATACTCGCCGTGGCCGAGCAAAGCGCATCGGTCCCATTGCTAACCGTAACGGTATAAGTGCCTGGGGCGGTAATGTCAATGCTATTTAACGACGCGCCCGAAACATTGGTACTCCAACGATAAAGCGGGTAGGTTGTAGGCAAAATCGTTGTAGTAAGCGTAACCGTTTGCCCTGCACTGATAAAACTGCTGGTTGCGGTAAGCGACTGGATAGTAGGCGTTTGCCCGATAGCGCGGGAAGAAGCAGCTGTGCAGCCGTTTAAGGCATCGGTAACCGTAACGCTATAATCGCCTGCGGCAATTGCCGTAATTTGCGGCGTTGTTTCGCCCGTACTCCAAAGATAGGCATAAGAAATAGTGGCGGCGTTCGGCGCGTCAGCCGTAAGCGTAGTAGCCCCATTCGGTTGTGCCGAAATGCAGCCATCGCCTACGATGTTTAAAGCCGTATTGGTTACCACGGTTATAGAAGCCGTCATGGTCGTGCCATCGCATTTCGTGGCGGTAACGGTATAAATAGAATAAGAGACCGTCGTTTGAATGGCTGCGCCTACTTCGCCTGTATTCCACACATAATTCGCGCCGCCCGAAGCCGTAAGCGGCTGTGTGGCAAAAACAGCACATTGATTGGCTCCGCCTGTAATGGTTACATGGTCATCACTCACATTGATGAGTTTTACATCGCTAATAATGCAATTATTCGGTGGAATATGGTAACTATAATGAATAGTATGCGTTCCTGCGGCTGTTGCTGTAAAAATGGCATGATTGTTTGCATCAATCGTTAAATCGTTATTGCTGCTTGTAAACGTAATATTATTTGGCGTATTGAGTTGCGTTAAATCACTTGTTGCGCCAAGACTCATACAAACAGGAGCATTTACGGGTAGCACATCTGTTACTTTATGAATGCTTATTTCGTCGAGCAAAACATAGGCTTTGCTCGATGTTGGCACTTGTCTAATGTCATACCCTATGATAAAATTGCGTAAATTTGCACCCGCAGGGCAAGTAAATAGAATCGTATTGTCTATCCAACGGCCATTATTCGGAATAATCGTCGTTTGAAGCACTTGTATATTCGGTTGGTAAGCAGGCCAATAGTGTGTATTAACAGGCACAGGCAAGGTGTTTTCTGTCAGCCCAAAGAATAAAGGAGCATCGATATTGTTTGGAATTTGATTCACATAAGGTCCTCTATCTACTTTTGCTTTAAAACGCAATTCATACTCTTCGCCTGCCGTCAAAGGCATTAGTAGTCGCGTTTGCACGGCCTCTGCATAAGATTCACCTGTTTTTTTTATAAGAGCAAGCCCAATATAATGCGCGTTTTGTAAGTTTCCGTCCCATACATCGGGGGCTAAGGGCGCACCGCCTAAAGCACTTGTGGGAAATTTATAGCCAATATCATAATTTACAGTACCACAAGTGCGGCTAAACACATCGGGCGTTCCGTATAAGGTATTCCAACAGCTGATAGCAGGGCTTGGTTGATAATCCCATACAACGCCGCAATCGCCTTGTACGCTTTCAAAATTGCCATTGACAATAAAATCGCAATTGGTAGAAACGGCACAAGAAGCGGGGTCGCTATCTACCCACACAAAAATATAGGCTATGCTGCCTACTAAGTTCCCCGAAATTGGCGTGTAGCGCAATAAATGCAGCCCTAAACGGGTGGGCGCGTAGTCAAATGCCCCGCCATTTACGCCGTTAAAATTCGTTATGGTGCCTGCTCCGCGTATAACTTCTAAACAACTTACGGTTATTGCAGCTGCGGCATCTGCCGTCGAAAGCGGGGTTAAAGTATTGTCAAGCGTTAGTTTATCATTGCCTGTAAAGTTAGCAATATACAAGGGTGTCGCCGTATTTAGTTGCGTATGATATTCAAACTCGCCTTGCGCGTTGATGCCATCATTGCGCCCGACCAACTTGGCACTCGTACAGCCCGTTGTGCCATAATCAAAATAACCATCTATGACAGGGGCAGGATTTGATGGGTTTAAAAGTGGGTTTTGCCCGTATTTGCCACTAACATTATAACCCAAATCGCATAAAACCGAACGTTCTTGGGATTTTAAATAATGTTTTATAAGACCGAGCGGACCAACATTACTCATCACAAAATATCCATTATTTAAAGGTATGGGTAAACACTCATCTTCAAAATGACTACAACTACTGCCATTTTCAAAACAAGCAGGCGTATAAACCGCCTGATCTACAGATGGAGTGTGGTATCTAATAGCCGTGTTACAATCCGTTTCATCGGGGGGATAGCCCAATGAACTTGGACAATTTGGGGAAAGTGGGCCACCCATTAACGAACCTGGTGCTGCAAACGCGATAGCAGAGTTTGCTTGCCAGTTTTGCAAACCACACCCGCTACTATTTACTAATAACCTATCGCGTCCCGCTGTTTCTAAATAGGTGTCGAAGCGGCGATAATAGGTAAATCCAGGTACATAATAGTTCATTCTACTTAAGCCATCGGGCGTCATATACGACTCGAAACCAAGGGCGTGTATGACTTCGTGTAGTAGCGTATTATATAAATCGTATTGTGCCGACGCAGGTGCTAAAGCGCAATCTTTTTGCCAATTATGGGGTAATAAATTAAAGGTAATAGAGCCATGATAAAACTCTAATGGCTGGGTGTATTGCAACCAAATGAGTGGCAATGCGGCATCGCTATACGCATCAACACCGCTATTAATCGTTTTCCAAACCTGATTATCCGCAATACCCGTCTGATTTGGCAGCAGTTTTGGTACGGCAGTAAACGCGCTAGATACGCCAAGATAAGCAGGGTCAAGATGTGCTCGTCCGGGGTCTTTTATCAAGATATTAACAAACGCAGGTGTTCCGCTTGGCGAATTTACGGGCGTAATAAATTCAGAAATATCATGAAAGACTTGGCAAAGTGTCGCATTTGCTACGGGGTCGATGTCAAAACCACACCCTGTTTCTAAATACAGTTTAAAATATCCTGTATTGCCACAAGAAGAAAGCTGCGTTAAGGGGGCAGTATTGCCGATGCCAAGCGTGCGCAACCGGTCTTGGTTTTGCGGTGTTTTAACCAAAATGTCGTTTAAAGCACACTTGGAGCCTAAGCCATAATAGACCGTATCAAATACGCCTTTCGGTGTGAAATAATGTGAAGCATCTACCTGCGCAAAAAGCGCGTGGATACAGAGCAGGATAAAAATAATCGTCATGCCTACTTTACCGCTATAGCGTAAGAAGGAAGGCGCAGCGAAGGCGCAGCGAAGGCGCAGCGAAGTCCGTTTTGTTAAATTGTTGTTTGATCATGATAAAATAATAAAAGGTAAAAATAGAAGTTGCAAATATAAGACATTATTTTCATATAATTCAATTTTTTTTACTTTTTTTATACACAGTAACTGCTATAGGGCGTTCACTACAATAAAAGCAAGTTTGACTTGCTTTTATTTTGTTCATGTTAAATTTTTCGTACAACGCGCTGCGTTGAACTCAAAATTTGCCTTGCTTCGTGCCAAAATCCTTCGCAAAATCTGACCAAGTTATCATTTACACGTTCCTTAGGGCTTAGGAAAGAAATAACATACCCATTTTACTCGTCTTTTGCGCCAATACTGCGTTGCTCAAAACGTAACGTAGCGCTGCTACGCCCCGTTTTTCGCGCCTTGTTCTTGGCACAAAATCCTTCACAAAATTTGGGTAGGTTATTTTAACCCCTTAGGCGGCGGAACTGGCCATCGCGCCCAAATAACTCGTTCCTGTAAAATGGTTACCGTTGCCTATTTGGTCTTGCAGCAGGAAGGTTGGGCTGAACACCAAGCCGTTTGCGGCGTTGCTACTCGTGCTGCTACTCGTGCTGTACTGCAAGCCGCACAGCCCGATAAGCATCGCTACCGTTTTTATCCAAAATGTGGAGGAAATAAATGCCATTTGTTCTGTTTTTTAAAGATAATTGATTTTGAGAGCCTCCCCCAGCCCCTCCAATAGGAAG
>JBEEMU010000142.1:0-3151 GCA_041192485.1 Bacteroidota bacterium
CCCTGCGACTCGCTCGGCATTGAGGCAGGCGTAACGGTCGGTACAAAGCAACCCCCTCCCGAAAAGGAGGACTTTACGATGCACTTGTTCCCGAACCCCGCTACCGACTACACGCTGCTATTATGGGACGCGCCGCTCGCCGCCGCCGCCGAATTAGCCGTTTCCGATGCTATCGGGCAGGTCGTGTATCATACTACGCTACCAAAGGAAACGACGTATTATAAACTGCCCTTGCAAAATCTGCCCGTCGGCGTGTATATTGCTACGCTGCATGGCGCAGGTTTTAAAGTGTCGCAAAAGATTATTCATCTTAACCCGTAAAAAATGTGGCATGATAAAATTAATTTCAATTAGTCTATTTTTAATAGCACCGATGTTGCTTTTGGCGCAAACTGCCAAACCCCAAACTTATCTGCGGACTAATAAAGGGAAGAGAAATGTATTCTCAAATAGATATCCATATATTCCCTTAAAACGGATGTTTGGACGACTGACCTACCCTGCACTACAGCCACAAATAGATAAGGGTAATAGGTTTACGGGGAACTATGGGATAGCCGCAGCACGAAATCAAGCATTTAATTTTACAAGCCAAACTGGACCAGGACGTATTTTTACCAATGAAACAGATGCAGCGATGCAAGGCTGCAAGAACTTATCGCAAGTGATACACCTTCCTCCTTTCTTCCTCCTTTTTTTTTAATAAAAATTTAAACTGTACACAGGACATGAAATGCCTCCAATCTACTTTGGTTTTTCATCTAACTCAAAACGTATCAGCGCGATTGCCACAGTTCAATTTCCGCCCTCACTTTTTCCGAAAAATCGGCAATGTCGGCATCGCTTAAAATGCCTTCGTGGAAAAGTTGAAGCACCGCAAGGAAATACCGTGAGCCACCCAAACCATTGTAGCGGCGTGCAATCGCTTTATCTTTGTCTCCTACTTGCCCATAAATCGTGGCATAAGTATGCTGCACGTCTTTTTTTCCGCTACGCCAGTCGGCGAGCGTTTGTTCTAATTGTAGGAAAAGCGCAGTTTTTTCTACAATTACGCCTTTATCTATCAAGATTCGCGCTATTTTTTTATCTGATTTTGAAAGATTCATATTTTATATTTTTAAAAATAAAGATAAAGATAAACGGGTTGTATTTTTCGCCACAAATATAAGCGAAAACCGTGAAGTGTGCAAGAAAAAAGGGCGGGAAATAAAAAAATGCAAGACCGAAGGGCGGTTTTGCGTTTTTGGGACGGTTTTTATAAAATCAATCCACCAATCGTGCTAAAATAATCGTAGTTTCCCCTGAGAAAACTTGTATCGTGTCTTCGTTTGCCAATTTTACAGCCGTAACAGTACGGTTTTCGGCTGTATTTTTGTATGACAAAAGATATTGAAGACAAGTCTTCTGTGCTTCATTCCCTATTCGTTAGTAGAGCAAATCCCCCTCTTTGCTGGGCAAAGAGAGGGATTTTTTTATTATTAATTTTTTACAATTAATTTGACAAGCTATTTTTATTCTCCGCTTAAGAAAACATCTACGCGGCGGTCTGTTCCTTTGTCTTTTTCGGTTTCATTCATTTCTGCGCCATTTGCCATCACAAGAACGGGTTGTTTGACCCCCAAATTTTCTAAATAACGCTTCACAGCCCCCGAACGACGCACGGAAAGGAGCATATTAGCTTGTGCGGAGCCGCTATTGCTGGCATGACCTGCGATATAAATCATAAAATTACCTTTTTTATGGTCTAAGGCTTCTTTTAGTGCGCCAAGCTCTGCTTTTGCGGTGGCGGTTAGCTCCGATTTTCCGTTTTCAAAGAAGACTTGCGCCATTTTTTTATACGCAATATCATTAGAAGTGGCTTCTACTTTACGGCTTTTAAGGTCGGTAATATCCTTTTCACTCACAGATACTCTGCCTTGCAAATCTTTGATGTTCGAGCTGTTTAGCGCAGTTTGTTTTTCGGTGTCACCCATTCGCTTCTCCAAATCCTTCGAGGTCGTTTCTACTTTATCGGTACGTTTTTCGAGAGAGCCGACGCGCTCTTCGGTCATCTTTCCGAGGCTGTCGGCGTGGGTAGCGGTTGTTAAGGCAGCATCAGCCTTTTTTTCATTTGCTGCAAGGCGGTCTTCTAAGGCTTTTATTTTTTCGGCGGTTTCACGGCTTGCGCCAAAGCGATAAGTAATGATTACTTCGTGCGACGCGCCGAAATTCCCCGCTTGTGTGCCGTCTAAAAGCGTTTCAACGGTATAGGCAATGCCCAATTGTTTTTTCAAATTGAAGCCTGCGGTAAAGTTGATACCCGCTGTGTTAGTGAATACGTTTGCCGAGCGGTATCCTGCGCCTACTTGGAAGGTTTCTTTCCAGTTCGCGAGTGCGCCAAGGTCGAATTGCATAGGCAAACCTGCGACCGAGCGCATCATAAGGTTAGGCTCTACCGTGATCTTATTCACATCGCCAAATTTATAACTTGCCATCGCCAGCCAATGCCGCTCAAACTGGTAGCGAATATTATCGCTTACCTGTGTGCTGTATTTGGCGTTGCTATTCGCTACTTGCGGGACGGCTAAACCGACGTTCAGACCCTTGTATTTAAAGTTTAGACCGACATTCGCATTGAACGCAATGCTACTACCTACGTCTTTTAGGATAGCATTATCGGTAAGGTCTTCAACCGTTGCGCGTTGGAAGTCGAAGCCTTGATAAACAACACCTGCCGAAAGCCCAAAGGATAGTTTGGCTTCCTTTTTTGCATCTAAGGGCAGGTAATAGGCTAAGGTCGCCATACCGCCTGTGTTGTTAATGAGGTGCGAGCGGTCGCTAAAAAGCTGTCCGCCAACCCCTATATTTGTCCCGAAGGGCATATCGAATATTAATTGGGTAGTTACTGGGGCGTTCGGCATATTGTCCCATTGCCGTTTGTGACTAAGCGCGATAATGGGGTCGCCTGTGGCTCCTGCTACGGCAGGATTGTATAAGAAGCGGTTATAGGTGTATTGGTTGAGCGTCGGTATTTGCTGCGCCGATGCGGTTAAACCCATGCCTATTAAACCACTTAGTAAGATATATTTTAGTTTCATTATGATTTTTTGAAATATAGGATATGATACATATAAAGTAGGAAGTAGAATACATCGTACTTCCTACATAAAAG
>JBEEMU010000143.1:0-5845 GCA_041192485.1 Bacteroidota bacterium
TATTATACGGTCATAGATAGCCGTTTGCGCAACGGCAACGGCGGTGTAGTTTCTTGGCGCAATTTATTAACGATAGACTCGGTGGACCATGGCAAACTAAATGCGGTGCGCCACGCGAATGGACGCGATTGGTGGATAACCTGCTGGCATAAAAGTTATACGAAATACCGCCGTTGTTTATTAGACCCTTCGGGTGTGCATGATTTTGGTTGGCAGCAAATAGCCACCTTTCGCTCTGATTGGAGCTATGGGCAATCCTTTTTTTCGCCAGATGGTAGGCGCTTTGCCGCAGTAACTTTTAGTGCGCCGCGGAATAAAAGCCGCATTGATATCCTTGATTTTGATAGATGCACGGGGTTATTCTCGAATAGGCTTCAGTTTTTTACTCCACTCGAAAATACACCTTCACTTGGCTTATCTATTTCGCCAAACTCCCGTTATTTATATGTGTCTTCGTCAAGAGATATACTGCAATACGATATGCAAGCCGCAAATATTCCGAGTACTTGTGATACTGTAGCGCATTGGGACGGGTTTATAGATAGTACTATAGTAAATGCTTTTTGGCCTGTTGCCTTCTGGACACATCAACTCGCTGCAAATGGCAAAATATATATTAGCAGCGCAAATAGTTCAAATTATATGAGCACTATCGATAACCCTAACGAGCGTGGTATAGCCTGTAATGTACAGCAGCATAGCGTACATTTTCCTGCTCGTACCTTTCGTACCGTACCGAACTTTCCGAATTTTCGCCTCGGTCCCGTCGATGGGAGTGTTTGCGATACCCTTGGCTTTAATGCGGTAAACAGCCATAGCCCCAAAGAAACGGGGGGCTTTATAAAGGTCGTTCCAAACCCTACCAACGGCATGGTTTATTTTGAAAATATGCCGCCGCAGGCACGGCTTGTATTTTATGATGTACTGGGCTGTGAGGTCTTGTGTACCGAAAACACGCCGCAAGTAAATATGCAATTTTTTCCGAAAGGCGTGTATTTTTGTAGTATCTTTGCCGAAAATAATCGGCTTTTGCAAACGCTTAAAATTGTTAAAATAGAATGATGAGGATTTATCTATTTTTGCACTTTTTATCGATAAATTTATTTTAATAAACATTTTTAAATACTTGTCTATAAATAAACGCTATTTTACATTGTGCTAAACCCACGGTTTCGGGGGTTTATAATAGCGTTTATTTTGCCGCAGGCGCTTACAACTTAACTTACAACTGATTTTCTCATGAAATACTTTTCTCGTTTTGCCCTCATTATCGCGCTTATTTTAAGCGTTTCTAATCGCGTTTCTGCGCAATATGTTACTATTCCAGACCCGAATTTTCGAGCGTTTTTGCAACAAATTTCGAATTTGTCGGCCTGTTTTAATGCGCAAGGAAAGTTAGACACTACTTGCACGGCACTATTAAACGTTACCTCGTTAAGCTGTGATAACCAAAACATTGCATCGATAGAGGGCATAAAATATTTTAAGAATTTGGAAACCTTGTATTGCACAAATAATGTTTTGACGAGTATGCCAAAACTGCCGAATAGTTTAACTTATTTAGACTGTCAGCAAAACCAAATACTATCTTTTTACGCATTTCCGACCGTGTTAAACCAATTAAATTGTTCTGGTAACCCGCTTAACTGTTTGCCAACATTACCTAATTCATTGCATTTTTTGAGAACCACTAATACAGCAATTACCTGTATTCCAAATAGACCAAGTTAGCCTTTGTTTATTAGCAGCCCCTCGCTGCCCGTTTGCACAACACCTTGCCAACCATACTATCCGCTGCCTACTCAACGCGCACTGTGGTACACACAGAGGTTTTATATATGGCCTCTTGAATTGCATTGGTTTCAAGCCACCCTGAACTGCAATGATAGTCTAATTTATAGTAATCTACCAAGCCCCAACTATTACACTTTTAAAAAATTAAGCGATGGCAGCTTTTTTCGAGAAAGCAATAAAAAAGTATATCGTTTTGTACCCGGAAATGGCAATTATCGTTCCTATATATTTGGAATACCGCACCGTTACGATACCGTTTTTGTAGCCTTTGATTTTGCGGTAGCATTAGGCGATACATTAATGTGTCGCCCTGAAGGAGCAAACAGACTATTGGTACCTTATACGGTTCGGCAAATCGCAACAGTAACTACACAAGATGGAATTGCACGTAGAGAGTATCAAATAGGAGGAGTAGGACAAGACTCTATGAGCGGCGAAGTTTGGTTAGAAGGTGTTGGCTGCTCCTCGATAGGTGGCTTCGAATGGGGAGAAAGACAACTCCAAATGATTGGCGACAATGGTTATATAATTAATGATAATCCTGCACCTTTGCACGATATACCTATGTGTAACCAAAACCCTACTTGTTCTGCGGTTGCTCAAATAAGTGCTGTACAAACTTCGGGTAATATTTATAACATTACCAATACGAGTACAGGCGTTTATGGCTATTCAGCGTGGGACGATAAGAATCAAACAACCGCACAACCTTTCACTCTTAATTTAGATTTGGGGCATTATAATTCTATTCCTGGCTTTCCACCCGTGTATGTGCCGCCGAGTGATTCGCAAAAAGTCTGTTTGCATATTTGGAATCAAGCAGCAAATTGTTTTGCCGATACTTGTATCACGCTCCACCGAAATGTAGCAACATCAAACAGGGCAGATAATCTATCTTACAAATTATTCCCAAACCCCGCTACCAACGAAGTCACGATACAATATAGTAATTTTCAAAATAAGCAACTTATTATTACCGATGTACTCGGCAGACCACAAAAAGTAGTATCTTTGCATGGCGAAGAAACAAGAGCCAATATTCAAAACTTTTCAAACGGCATTTATTATGTTGGCATTTATGAAAACGGTAGGCTGCTGGCTAGTTGTACGTTGGTGGTCTTGCGCGAATAGTGCCGCGCAAGACTGCTGCCTCGTGCCGCCAAACTTCCAGGAAATACAACCACGCCACACCTCGGTTTCGCAAATTGCGGCCAATATTGCCGCAGGAAAATTGCGGCTGAATGTCGCCACAAGCACTGCGCAAGCAAATCGTTATATCGGGACAGTCGGGTAGCGAACTCGCGATTATTATAAACACGTCAAAACCTTGTATTTTACAAGGGTTTAAACTAGTGATTATTTATACCCTACTACTTATTTAGGTCGTAAAATTTAAACAAGTTTAAGCAACGTTCATACCTTTCTTTTTCTCCCGCTACACTTTTTTACCTCTATCCGCTTGCGGCTACCGTTTCCAAAAACCATTCGCGTTCGGTAAGCGGCTGCATGGTTTCGAGCAGCGTTTTAAGGGCGATTTTTTCGGCTTTATCCGTCCAATTCGTGAGGGTGAGTTGTTTTGCGCAAGCAATGATATTCAAATAATTTTGCTGATGATAGCCCAATTGCGTTTTTTTGCGCAACAAAAACTGTTGAAAACTGCGTAAATGTGCCTCCAAATTCTCCAAATCATCGGTTTCATAATATATTTTCAGCAAAATAACTTTGGTGTCTAATTGCAAAAAAATATCGCTGTAAGTCAGTTTCAGCAAACAAGGCAGTGCGTTCGCAAAATCGCGCACTCGATAATAGTAGCGTGCCAAAGCATATTGATAATACATATTGCGGGTATCTCGCGGCAATGCGTTTTTGTATTTTTGTAGAAACGAAAAAATATAATCCGTTTCGCCGATACGCAAACCTGTAGCCACCATATTGCCGTAAGTAAATGCGCTAATACTGCCATCATCGGCAAGCAACACCCCATTTTCGATGCCCTCCTTATACAGGTCGTAAAGCGGTCTGAAATACGTTTTATCACCTTTATTTACCCGTTTTATCACATAATTAATACCCGAAATATAGGTATCGCGGAGTTCGTTTTTATCGAAAAGCGCGGCGTATTGCGGCATATTTTGCCGAAAAGCAGCAAAATAATCGTCAGTTAATTGGTCGTTAGTTATTTCGGTCGTCATTTTATAAATAAAATAATACGCGCCGATAATCGGTTCGGTTTGCTGCCAGTTTCGCGCTTCTATGCGTTGCAACAGCGCGGGCAACAATCCGAAATCGTAGCTTGTTTTAAAAAAATTTTGGTAAGAAAGGGCGGTGCAAGCCGTGCGCAATTGCGCCGCCGCAAAATGCTTTTCTTGCGCCTCCATGATAGCCTCCAAATTATTGACCGCCACGCGCTGCCCATCGGTAATATGCCGAAAATACAGGTTTTCGGCTTGCGCTAAACGGTAAAAGTGTTCTTGGTTTTTGGGAAATGTAGTTTCGTTGAGCTGCTGCAACTGTTTGTAAGCAGCTTGAAAATAGCGTCCCTCTTTTTCTTCTACATAAAATTCGGCGATATAAAATGCCGCATCGATAGGTTCTTGCAACCATTTTTTTGCGGCGATAGCCTGCTCGATAGCTTTTACGAGCAGCGATTGCGCATGACGCAGCCAGTCGTCGTTATACACCACATCGTTGCCATACAAATAAGCAAACACCGTTTCGCGCTGCCAATCGGCTTCGCTTATCGCGGCATTTTCATTTAAATAAGCCAGCAATTTGAGCGCGTCCTGCCGCAATTTCGGTTGCAAAGCCGCTATCCAGGCGCGTATTTCGAGGCGCGTAGTAGCCGATAATAAGGACCAAAGACTCAATAATTTCATGTGAATAGATTATTTTAAGCGCCTGCGGCAAAATAAACGCTATTATAAATACCTCAAAACCCTGTATTTTACAGGAGTTTAGAAATAGCGATTATTTATACGCTACTACTTAGCGCGGTAAAGATACGCCTTTTTGCCATTTTTTAAAAAAACATTGCCCTTTTTAGGCTTTTTTGAAAAAAAACAAACTATTTTTGATAAATAAAAAAGTACAAGCCTATCTATTACCTATTGCAAAATAAGATTTTTTTTGTTTTTTTATAAAAAAATGAAGTACAAGCCCAAAATATTGAATTTGCAGCTAAAAAAGAACGCCTTACCTTTGTACTATCATTAAGCATTTTTACAACAAATACTATCTATCAAGTATTATTTTTCGGAGTTATCGGGTTGTTGGCTAACCCTTATGTGTGTTAGTCCGTAGGACTTTTAGGTTGGTAGAAAATAGTTGAAAACAACCATTTTTTGATGCCGTAGGTATCAAACACAACCGAAAAGTGCGATACCTACGGCATCGTATGCCCTTTTTCTACTATTTTTCTACCAACATCTAATGCCTACGGCATTTAGCCAACTACCAGATAGTTCCGTTATTTTTTAATCAATCAATCAATCAATCAATCAATCAATCAATCAATCAATCAATTTATTTTTTAATTTTCTATTATGAAAACACTATTCAAAAAAATCCTTTTGCTCGCCCTTTTTGTGGTTTGTAGCAATTTTACCGCACAGGCGCAATATGTGACGATACCTGATGCCAATTTTCGTGTATTTTTGCAACAATCGTATTCAGGATGCTTTAATGGGCAAGGGCTGATGGACACGACTTGTACGGCGGTTGTGGCTGCTGCAAATATGTATTGTAGCAATCAAGGCATTGCGAGTTTGGAGGGTGTCCAGTATTTTGACGGGTTGCAAAGGTTGTATTGTAATAATAATCAATTGACGAGTTTACCTGCCTTGCCTGCTACTTTGCAATATTTGTATTGTTATAATAATCAATTGACGAGTTTACCTGCCCTGCCTGCCACTTTGCAAAGGTTGTATTGTAATAATAATCAATTGACGAGTTTACCAGCCTTGCCTGCTGCTTTGCAATATTTGGATTGTGATACTAATCAATTGACGAGCTTACCTGCCTTGCCTGCCACTTTGCAATATTTTTATTGTGA
>JBEEMU010000144.1:0-3282 GCA_041192485.1 Bacteroidota bacterium
GGACTAAAAAACAGCATTTTAAGTCATTTTAACCTATAAAAGATAGTATTTAAGAATAAAAATAAAGGTATAACTGCATAAAAAAGCAGTTATACCCTTATTTTTTGATAAAAAACACTTAAAAACAGCTGAATATTAATAAAAAATCAGTTAAAATACTAAAAAAATAAGCTAAAATACTTTTTTATCAAACTATCTACTATCTTCTTTTTACTTAATTTTTATTATAATCGAAATCTGGACGTTCATCTTCAAAGTCTTTATCGGTCAAAATACCGCCGATTTGCTGTATCCAGAGCTTATTTTCCAACATAAGCGGGATATAAAAACAACTTGTTTCCACATCGAGCCAAAAGTCAGCAGGCCCCGCAAAGCCACGTTCCAACGGAACACTGCGCGTCATCTCCGTTTTCGGGTCATATAAATTGATGCGCCCTTGTTTCCCCTCCGTGTTTACCCAATCAGAAAACACAATAACATCTTTTTCAGGCACACAAAGCCCGTCCATAAACCCCTTTTTAGCAGGTGTTGCAACATATACAGGCGCGGCACTTTCCAACTGCGTAATCATAGCCAGCTCCCCATTCTTCTTCCCGTCGCTTCCAAAGCCATTCACATACAAGGTTTTTTCCTTTGCCACATACACCAAACCGTTTGCCCCTTGTGGCGTTTTCACATTCAAGATTTTAAACGTTTTTTTAGAAACATTCACCTCATAAATACGGTTCAGTTTAGTGTCCGACACATACAAAACGTTATTATCGCGCACCGCAATATCGTTCAGAAACTTTCCTTCGGGAATAGCAATTTCCAGCGTTTGCTTTGCCGTTTTCAAATCAAAGCCCAATACGCGGTCAATATCCGTCACATACAGCGTGTTTTTAATAACCACCATACCTTTTGGCGCGTTCAACCCCTTAATAAACTGTTTTTCAACAAAAATACCCTTTGCTTTATCTATTTTACTAATAAAGCCATTTGTGTCTTTTGCCAACACATCGCCCTTACCCACGTTAGAAACATAGATAAATTCCCCGCTTCCGACCACACTTTCAGGAGCATCAAAGCCCGTCATTTCGCGAAAGCGATTAAGTTTTGGGCCATCTTGCGCATTTGCTTTCGCAAAAAAACAAGTTAAAAAAAAGAAAATAATAATTTTTTTCATAAAATAATAAAAAGTAAAAAGTAAACGTTCATGCGTGCTTATTTGTTTTTGGCTACCGCTTCGTCAAAACCTGCTTGGTGTCGCAAGCTCCTATTGACACGGCAAAGTTAAGTGTAATTATTAACACTAAATGCTAATTTTTTTATTTTTTATAAAAAAATTTAAAAAACATAAAAAAATCAATTATATCAATCCACATTTATACGTTTTTATTTAGTGAATAAATCAAGGGCAACTATTTTCTTTGTGCGCAAAAAAGTTGTACCTTTGCGCTTTCATCATAGTATTTTTTTTATGTCAAATATTTATATAAAAATAAAAACTACGGGCATTGATGCTACCGAATGGGAAACCGTTTGGCAAGAAATGCGGCGTATTATAACCGATTTTCCGCTGCCACTTACCCGCACCGTTTATCGTATGGATTCGGCGTATAACTGCCATTATGATACCGCCTATTTGTTTCAAGATATTGGTTTGCCGACTGAACATTTAGCTTTTTCGGGCGATAATATGAGCATGACAGGTGGCGAGCAGTTTTTTATACATCGACACTGGGACACGCTCAAAACACTCCTGCATAAGCGGGAAGAACGCGCCGATAAGCCTGTATATTGGCAACCTGCTGACGTAGGCAGCTATTCTATTTATGCAAACGGAACGACTTTGGGTAAAAGTGTAGGCATAGAAACCGATCATGCAGCCTATCACTTTCTGATATTTGCGATTGGGGTTTTGTATGAAAATCGCTTTCCCGACAACGTTTTTATTTGGTCAGATACCGAAATGGACGATGCCAAAGAAGTGCTTGCCTATTTGGAAATGCTTTTTCACGAGCGATTTGAACTGCCAATTTCGCACGATGCCGATTTGATGCTCCGCAAATTCAAGGCGTGTTATGCCGACGAAACGGACGGGCTGATTCGGCGTTTTAGCCACCTAACACAAGTTGCCGAATGGCAAAAAATAGCGGCTTTATATGCGCATATTGATACAGAAATGCTCGTGGATTATTATAGCAAACGCTTGGCGCGATACGAATTTGATACTTACCCTGCTAATAACGTGCTTGATGCCTTTATTTTGGGGACGCACGACCTTGAATTGACGCTAAAACTATTCACAAAAACCAAAACGCTATTGGAAGCGTCAAGCGAAAAATACGCAGAGAAACGAGCCAAAACCTACGATTTAGCGGTCTTTCTGGGCTTATTGCTCTCCAAATTTATTTTATGGACTCCGCAGCAACGCGCAGGCTTTGAGCGCATCTACACAAACCTACCCGAACTTGAAACGGACGAAAAACGCGGCATTTGGGATTTGTTTTCTAATGCGCGAAGTATGCGCGTAGAGGTTTGTCCGATAAGCACTACGCCGCAAACGCTATTTGAGGCGTTTATGTATCACCGCCCAAAAGACGGCAAACTATTCAAACGCATCATTGACCGATGGCAAGCGAAAAGCGAAGCAAATAGCGCAAAAATGCAAGATACTATTGAAAAAATGGGCGATATGCTAACAAAAAATGCAGCAAAAGAAGCCGAAACCGAAGAGGAAACGGCATCGCTCGCCGAAGCCTTTTTGACGAATTACCCGCCCAAACATCATTTTTTTGTAGCGCGAGCCTTACGCAAAAACCCTGCTTTTTTGCTGTTTAAAACCAGTGTTTTGCCCGAATTTTATGCTTTTCTGAACACCGAAAAAGCAAATACTGAAAACACTGCCCTTTTAAAAAAAATTGCAACGGAAAGCAAAGCCGAAAAAATAACCGCCATAAAAGTGAAACTGCAACAGCAAGGCTTCAAAGCAATGCAGCCCTTTTTTGACGCTATCGCCGCCGAAAACCACGAAAACGTGCTGTTTCATCTGCGCTTTATACTCGGCTTGTATATCACCGACCGCCCAAAAAAGTACGCAAAATTTAGGGTGCTGTCTGATGTGGCGTTTTGGGAGGTGTGGCGCGTGTGAGTTTTGTAGTAGGCGTGTTTTGGGCCAAAACGCTCAATTTTGGCTTGGAAATAACCAAGTTTTCTAGCATTTTTTCGCTTTGGCTTTTGCAAAAATAAAAACAGCGCACCATTCTGTAATAGAATGATGCGCTGTTTGGTGTTACTCTA
>JBEEMU010000145.1:0-11479 GCA_041192485.1 Bacteroidota bacterium
CGTGACACGATTGAGGCGGCCACCGAACTCGGCATAAAATACATCACATTGTATGCCTTTTCTACCGAAAACTGGCAACGCCCCGCCGCCGAAGTAACGGCCCTGATGACCTTGCTGGTGCATACAATCCGCAAAGAAGTGGCAACGCTCAATAAAAACAATATCCGCTTGCAAGCTATCGGCGAAATAACGGCCCTGCCCGACGAGTGCTTCTCGGAGTTGATAGACGCAATAGACGCTACCAAGCAAAATACGCGCACAACGCTCGTGCTTGCGCTCAACTATTCGGCGCGTTGGGAGCTTACTCGCGCCGTCAAACGGATTGCCGCAAAGGTGCAAACGGGGCAAGTGGATATCGATACAATTACCGATGCTACTATTTCGGCGCACTTGGCAACCGTCGGTATGCCCGACCCCGAACTGATGATTCGCACAAGCGGCGAACAGCGCATCAGCAATTTCCTGCTCTGGCAACTCTCTTATGCCGAACTGCATTTTACCGAAAAAATGTGGCCCGACTTTCGAAAAGAAGATTTCTGGGAAGCTATTTATTTATTCCAAAATAGAGAACGCCGATTTGGTAAAACAAGTGAACAGTTATGAAATAAGTAACTTTTTGAAAAGAATCCGTCTTAATAAAAAAGCGGTTTTTGCAAAATTTTTCTTACAAAGGTTAAGTTTGGTATAAATATTGTTTTATAAATATATAATTTATTTCAACTTATTTCAACTTATTTCAACATCATTATTCAGTATTAACAAACGTATGTTCAAGAAACTCCTACTCGTAGCGAGCGTTGCTGTGGCAACAACATCGGTGACTTTTGCGCAAGCCACCAAAGAAGAAAAACTTAAAGAGAAGGGCGACCTTCACAAACTCGAGCAAGGCTGGACGAAAAAGGCGGGACTCGGTTTGGGTATGAATCAAATCGGCGTTATCAATCCGCGTGTAGGCGGCGCGAATGACCAGCTTGGGCTTAACGGTGTTTTGACGGGCGCAGCCACCTACAAAATGGGGCGCATGGCGTGGGACAATGTTGGCACTATTCAGTACGGCATTTTGAAAAACGGTGTTTTAGGCGCGGCTTTCGCCGATATTCCGTTTGTTAAAAGCCAAGATAACGTGGTTTTAGCCTCCAAATTTGGCTATGGCATTACCGAAAAGCCTGTTTTATTTTATAGCGTTGCCGCCAATTTTCGTACACAATTGACGCATACCTATACGGGAAGTACGCTTTCGGGCGAGCCTGGTACCCGAAATTCTGGGTTTTTAGCTCCTGCCATATTCACGATTGCGCCAGGTTTGGATTATAAACCGAATGATAATTTTTCGGTCATGTTCTCGCCTGCTACTTTCCGTGGCGTTATCATTGGTGAGGAGAGGCTTGCAAAGCTAAATACCTTGGGTAATACCAATGGGCAAGCTTTTGAATCGCAAATAGGTGCTTCATTAAACGCGGGCTATAAAAATGATTTTTTTGAAAAACGAGTGCAATTTCAAACAGGTTTAAACCTTTTTTCCGATTATGCAAATCTTTCCGATGTAAAAGTAGATTGGATGACGGCAACAAAGGTAAATATTTTCAAAGGTTTTGGTATTGGTTTGAACACCAATTTATACTACGATAAAAATGTTACGGTAATTGCAGCGGATAAAGATGCGCCTTTAGTTCCTGAATTACCTAAAGGTTATAAATTTACAAAAGAAAGAGTACAATTCATCGAAGGCTTTTTCGTGACCTACGACCGTACATTTTAGTTCTTTTGTAAAATAAAAAAAAATGGTTCCTTTCTATAAAAGAAGGAGCCATTTTTTTTATGCTATTACCCGTATTTTTTCTGTCTTTGTTGCCAAAAGTCTATTGATTTTTGAGCTTGCGCCAAAGGCTATTTTGCTTTACGATACAAAGGTAGGGCTAATAGTTTTTTCAATAAAATACAAAATAGTGCTTTTGTAGAGCATACCCATTTTGTAAAATACTGTAAATCAATCAATTAATAGTTTTTTTGTGTAAAAAATAAAAAAAAATAAGGCTAAAAATTATTCTACCGTCACCGATTTTGCTAAATTTCGCGGTTGGTCGACGTTGCAACCGCGCATCGTGGCGATATAGTAAGATAAAATTTGCATCGGAATAACGGAAAGGAGCGGCGTAAGCGGCTCTTCGGTGTCGGGTATTTCGATGGTGTAATCGGCCATTTCTTTAATTTGCGTGTCGCCTTCGGTAACAACGGCGATAACGCGCCCTTTGCGAGCTTTTACTTCTTGCACATTGCTCACGATTTTTTCATACGCCGATTTATTCGTGCAAATCACAATGACGGGCATATTTTCGTCTATCAGCGCAATAGGGCCGTGCTTCATTTCGGCGGCAGGATAGCCTTCGGCGTGGATATACGAAATTTCTTTGAGTTTCAACGCGCCTTCCAAGGCTACGGGGAAGTTGTAGCCGCGCCCCAAATACAGCGCGTTCGGCGAGTCTTTGAGTTCTTGCGCAATGTATTTTATTTTTGCATCGTTTTCCAACACTCTGCTTACTTTTTGTGGAATATTACCCAATTCTGCGACCAATTGACGGTAATACGATTCGGCAATAGTGCCTTTTTGTCGCGCCAAATCGAGGGCTATCATCGTCAAAATAGTGACTTGTCCCGTAAATGCTTTGGTAGAAGCCACGCCGATTTCGGGGCCTGCGTGTATATAAGAACCCGCATGCGTCATACGCGCAATAGACGAGCCGACGACATTGCAAATGCCGATAGTGAGTGCGCCCCGCTCTTTTGCGAGTTCGAGCGCAGCCAAGGTGTCTGCGGTTTCGCCCGATTGCGAAATAGCGATGACCACGTCTTTCGGGCCCACAATCGGGTTGCGGTAGCGAAACTCCGAGGCGTACTCTACCTCAACAGGCATTCTGACCAAATCCTCGATGAGATACTCGGCGATAAGCGCAGAGTGCCAAGAAGTGCCGCAAGCGATGATGATAAAACGGTCGGAATTGAGGATACGGTTGCGATACTCGTTCAAACCGCCCATTTTCACCCAGCCAGCCACGGGGTCGATGCGTCCACGCATCGCGTCGGTCAATGTTTTGCCTTGCTCGTGGATTTCTTTGAGCATATAATGCTCGTAGCCGCCCTTTTCTAAGGCTTCTATCTCCAATTCGATGGCTTGAATATAGGGCGTGAGTTCTTCGCTGCTGCTAATATGCTTTATTTGCATCGTGCCATTGCGGTCGAGCAAGGCCACTTCGCCATCGTTCATATACACCACATTTTTGGTGTATTCGATGATTGGCGACGCATCGGAGGCTAAGAAATACTCTTTTTCGCCGATTCCCAAGACCAAGGGGCTGCCTTTACGCGCAGCGACCAATTGGTTGGGGTTTTCGCTATCGATAACCACGATGGCATACGCGCCTACCACTTCGTTTAGTGCCAAACGCACGGCTTCGGCAAGCTCGGTGTTGGTTTGCAGCTGTATTTCTTCTATGAAATTCACCAATACTTCGGTGTCCGTCTGGCTAACGAATGAATAGCCTTTGCGCGTCAAAGATTCTTTCAACGGCGCGTAATTTTCGATAATTCCGTTGTGAATAATCGTCAATCGTCCGCTATTAGAGCGGTGTGGGTGCGCATTGGTATCGTCAGGAACGCCATGCGTTGCCCAGCGAGTATGCCCTATTCCGAGCGTCGATTTAGTGGATTGCTCGCCCGTGAAAGCCAACAAATCGCTTACTTTGCCTTTGCATTTATACACTGTTGTATCATTGTTTTGATACAAAGCAACGCCCGCACTATCGTAGCCACGGTATTCTAAACGTTGCAAGCCTTTGATAATGATGGGAAACGCTTCACGCGCCCCTACATAACCTACGATTCCGCACATATTTTTTGGATTTTTTTAAATTTAAATGACTGAATTATGCACTATTATAAATGTAATGATGAATTAGAAAGCAAGTTGACATTCCGAATACTGTCATAGTCGCAAAAATTGATATACCGTTTTGATGGTATGAAATAGGGGCTAAACAAACTTTTTGTGGAATCATATTGCTCGGTTCTCACGTTTGTCAGGTCTAAAATACTGCTCAATAATTGGTCGGTTTGGAAAGGGCGATGCGTTATTTGAGGGTTTTTTTTCAAAAATTCCGCCTTGTTATACGATGGCGACATCCATAAAAGCAACGGAATTTCGAACATATAAGTAGAGGTTGCGCCATCAATATGCCCATGATAATCCGTTTTTTCACACACCTCTTCGCCGTGGTCAGACAGGTATAAGAAACAAGCTTTTTGATTTGTAGCCTCCAATTTTGCAATCAACGTTGCCAACACAAAATCATTATACCGGACTGAATTATCGTAAAAATTGATATAGTTTTTATTATCAGCGGGAAGGTTTGCGCTTGCTGTGGGCAAATTTGTGGTTTCCGTAAAGGTATTAAATTTTTCGGTGTATCGTTTATCGGCTCGCTCGTGGCTGCCTATCAAATGCAGAACAATCAGCTTATTTTTAGCTTTATCTTTTAAAGCAGCTTCAAAATAAGGGATTATATTTTCGTCGAAGGAATAGTTGAGCCACGAATTTGTCGTGTTTATAAAGCATTTTTCTGTTGCTTTTTGCGCATATAATTTACTCCAAGTATCGTGCTGCCCGCTCACTTGTTGGTTCGATATCCACCACGTTTTATAGCCTATATTATTAAAAATATCGAGCAATGAGGGCTGCGAGTACAAGAGTTCTGGCTGTTTTAAGGTGGCAAAACTAAGTACTTTTTGCAACGACCGCACGGTAGTAGCCGCAGGCGAGATGACATCGTCGAAAATAAAAAGCTCGTCCTTTCTTTTGGTTAATAACGGGTTGGTGTTGCGAGCATAGCCATACAAACTGGCATGATTTCGACTATGCGACTCGCCGATAACAAGTACGAATACCTTTGAAGTCGTGTCGCTCGACAATTTATACGATTTCACTTGCTGTATGTTGCTCAAATAGTCGTAGCTTCCGTGTTTCAAAAAATCTTTTTCGGCTTGATAATCTTTGTATGCAGTCTTCACCTCATTAAACATATTTTTGGTGTAAAGCAAATCGTTTTGCCAAATACAGCCTCCATAAAACAGGGCTATTCCTATTGAAATAGCGGTTTTTTGTGGGCGGCTGATTCGCGAAAAATTTTCTACTATTTTAATAAAATAATATAAAACGCCAACAATAGCTATTAGCATTAAAAAAGCAATAAAAACGATTTTCAATGACGCATGAGAGCTGACAAACTCGAAAACTTCTGCAAAAGTGGCATCGAATAATGTGTTCAAAACTAACACAGAAAACGGGATTTTCAACACCCATTTGCACAGAAAGACCACTAAGAAAAGAGGATATGCGGCAATGAAAAAAAGAGCAGTATATAGCTTTGAAAGCGGTTGCCAAAGCATAGAGAGCAGCATACCCAGCAAACCAAACAATAGGCCATTAGCGATGCCATACAGCACGATAAGTAAAAATACTTTTGCGCCAATAAACTGGTTCATGGCCAGCTCCCATGTTAAAAAAGGGAGGATAAACAGCAGAAAATAAATGCAAATTTGACGTGTTTTATTTTCAATAGCTTGTTTAAATAGGTTGTTTAATTGCATAGAAATTCGTCATTAAGCGCCTGCGGCGAAATAAACACGGTTATCATTAGCCCATGATACCCTAATTTAACAGGCTTCAAAACCTTGATTATTTATATACTACTACTTATTTAGTTCTTATAGCCTACTTTATTTTTGCATTAAGTTCACGTAGCAAGTTGCGTATTTCTACTAAAACGGCATCATTTTCTTGGCTTGAGCCGTTTTTTCTGTCCATCACGGCTTGTCGTTGCTCCAAAACACTTGTTCGGAAATTTTGCGCATCAATGATGCCTATCAAACTCATTTCATTGCCGAAGCCCGAAAAGCCTTTTGCATCGCCCTTGCCTGCGGTTTCTACATTCAACATACAGAGGTTGAAATAGCGCAAAACGGGGCCTTCTATAAAGGTGAGGTCTTGAATATTGTCTAACGGAATGGTTTTTTCTACCTGCACGAAAATACCTTGTTTGAAGTGCAGGGTGCGTGCCGAGAGCTCACATTCTAATTTATCGAAATAGTGTTGCGCCCACCATTGCCCGATGCCGCACAACCAGATAATAGCGAGTGGAATACCGATGATAGTAACACATAGCATAAAAGCAATGTATAGCAGCAAATATGTTTTTACAACAGGGTTGAATGTGGCGCGAACCAATAAAGGGTTGTTTTCTGCCATAATGTAGGTTTTTTAAATTATTTAGTTACACTTCCCGTTACGCGGCGGCGCATGCTGTCGTGTCCGACGCTGTCGGGCGAAGCCACATAATATAAGATGTAATTCAGCGTTTTATCGGTTCGTTTTCCGCTTCCGTAAATATGCAAGGTGTCGCTTTTGATATGAAAGGTATCGGTTTTATTGACGAGTAATTGGTCGGCGATAAGAAAGCTGCCATCGTGTTTGACGGAGGCAGAGTAGGTCGAAAATTTTTGCATCATCATCGCCAGCTCCAACTGGATTTTGTCGGCGGCAACCAAGCTTTCGGTTACGCTGAGTTTCACGGTCGTTGCCACCGTATCCGTTTCGGTGCCGTTATAGCTGCCCGTAAACACTTTTGTAATACGGTTTTCGCATAGGCTACCCTCGAAGGCATACGCACACACGCAGCTGCCGTCGCTGCAAGCCCCACCGTTTTTGCAATCAATTTTATTTTTCTGACAAGGGTCTTGTGTGCAGCTTGTCGTTGTTAAAACAAAAACGGCGAAGGGTACAAAAAAAAGAGAATAGAGTAATTTCATTTGATTTGTTTTTTTTGGGTAAGAATAATTTTTCTTACTATTTTATAAAACGTTTTTTCTGGTCGAGTGTATAAGCCACTTCGTTTTTCATTAAATAGCAGTTTATCTACATTTTCAGCTGCACCTTTTATAAAGGCTAAAAAATCCGATTGATTCGCAGGAGGGATATTTTTTTTGGTATAAATTTCGGTTCAACCAAAAGGAAATAAGTGTTTACCAAGTTCTTCGTTCCAATTGAAAGCGCGTAAAGCCAAAAAACAGCGCAATAACACTTAGGAAATACACGATGTCGATGCTATCGAGCAAGCCGCGACTGAGCGAATTATAATGTGCGTTCATACCAAAACCTTCGATAAGCGTGTCTATTGCGCTAAATAGCGAGAGCGAACTGACCAATTCGAAGCCTAAATAAGTCATAAAACACAAGAAAATGGCTAAAATAAAGGAAACAATTTGATTGCTCGTGCAGGCCGACGAAAAAATGCCGATAGCCGTGAACGCCGCGCCTAAAAGTGCCAAACCGATATACGAGCCGATGACAGAACCCGTATCGACATTGCCAACAGGGTCGCCCAAAAAATAGATGCTCACATAATAAATAAGCGTAGGAAGGAGCGACATCAGAACCAAGGTGAAACAAGCCAAATATTTGCCACTTATAATATTCAAATCGCTAACGGGGCGCGTGGCCAACAACTCTATCGTTCCCGACTGTGTTTCTTCGGCGAACGAGCGCATCGTGATGGCAGGTATCAGAAACAGAAAAATATTCGGCGCGATGCTAAATAGTTGGTCGAGCGACGAGTAGCCGTACTCCAACAAATTCGTTTCGGGGAAAACCCACAAAAACAAGCCCATCATAAGCAAAAAAACGCCTACCGTAATGAAACCGATGAGCGAACTGAAAAATGCGTTTATTTCTTTTTTGAAAATAGCAAACATGGTCGTGATTAGTTTTTAATTTTACACAAGTCGAAGGTTTCGAGGAGGTTTTATAAGTGCCTACAGCTTGTAGTTAAAAAATAGTTGCTTATATGTTATAATCTATCGCCCGAATGGGAATACTACTTAAATAACGTGCAAAGATACGCCTTTTTTTCTAATGCGTGTATATTGCGCCAAAAAAGTATGCGTGTTTTCGAGCTAAACTCGAAAACACGCATACAAAACGGCTAATTAGAAACGGGAAAAACGAAGCAAGTTATTTTTCACCCATTCCTTATCCTATTTTTATTTGCCAACGGGCGGCACGGTAGCGGCTCCTGCGGCGGCTTCTTGTGCGCGGCGTTGAGCGACCAAACCTTTCACGTCAAATTCTTGCAAGACGCTTTCCATCAGCGGGTCTTTCGTTGCGTTGTAGCCTTCGCGCAGGTCAAACTCATAGAAACCGCCGAGAGCCTGCCAGTAAACCGCCGAAAGCGTACCTTTATATTCATCTAAAATATTGAAAAGGCTGCGGTTCGTTTCGCGTTCAATCATCTTCACGAGCAAGATTCCTTGCGAGCGATACAGGCTTTTGAGCGGTTTCTCGAAGCGCGATTGCAGCTCTTTCTGCACGTCGGCCACGCGGCGGCGTTTTTTCCCCGCTTTCATGTCTTTGGTGTCGGCTTGAATGTCTTGAAACAGCTTCACAGCTTCCACCACATAAGGCAGCACTTTTTTGGCGTTATAACGCATTTGTATATATCGGCTGCGCTCTTTGTCGTTTTTAAACAACCGAGAACCGCTGATTTTCACCTCGTCTAAGGCTGCTATAATAATGGTATCCGTGCCTTGAATAAGAACGGGAATTTGTTGGCCGTTGCGCGTAATAGTCGTTTCGCGGTCAGCCGTGCCGAAAAATTGCGCAAACGCAGAAACGCCGCAAAATGCGAGCAACGAAACGGTCATAATAATACGATTAAACATGGATTTTAATTTTTTATTGTTAAGAAGAGATGTTAAGAAAAGAAGAAGAAATAAGTGGAGCCAGAATTTCGTGCCAGGTTTTATGCAAAAACAAGGCAAATTTTGAGTTCAGTCTATATACACAAAAGACGCACCACATCTATAAGAAGTTACTTTTGCCGTAAAGGTTGCTTAGTGAATGGTATTTATTTTAGAGTAAACGGTATTTTAGGAATGGGTAAAAGATAACTTGGTTCGCTTTACTCGTCTTTTACAAAGACCTTTTCAAGGACAAAGATACAATTATTTTTTGATTTTTTTTCGCACAAGCAGCATTTTAACAAAAAGGAACGTTACCTTTGTGTTATCTAAGCGGTAAAAAGCCTTTTCTATAAAGTATTTTAAAAAGGCTAACCTTTTACAAAAAATAATAAAATAATAAAAATGCAAAAAAAACAACTGTTTTTGACCTTTTCTTTTGCCCTCTTTTGGGCCAGTTCTCTACTCTTTTCGGCGGATTGCTTGGCGCAAACCGCTACCTTGTCTGGCAAAATAATCGATGCGAATGACAATGCAGGGCTGCCCTCCGTCACCGTTCAGCTCGTGGGTGATAATGCGGCGGCGGTTGCGGCCAACGACGGCGTTTACACCCTGAAAGCACCCGCAGGAAGACCGATTACCGTGAAGTTTTCGTATGTGGGTTATAAAACCGAAACGCAACTATTGACCTTGCGCGAAGGCGAAAAAAGGCGGCTAAATATCGCCTTAAAAATAGATGCGAGCATGGATACTGTGGTTATCCGCGCCAATCGGCAAACGGAAGTTGGGCGGCAGGTCGTGAACGTCGAAGCCTTGAAAATATTGCCAATTCCGAGTATGAATGTAGAAAGTGCGCTCACTATTTTCGGCTTAGGCGCACGAGCGGGCAGAGGCGGCGAGCTGAGTGCGCAATACTCGGTGCGCGGCGGCAACTACGACGAGAACTTGGTGTATGTAAACGGTTTCGAGATTTATCGCCCCGTCCTCATTCGCAATGGCCAGCAGGAAGGCTTAACCTTTCCTAATGCCGATTTAATTCGCTCGATGTCGTTCTCGTCGGGCGGCTTCGAGGCGGCTTATGGCGACAAAATGTCGTCGGTTTTAGATGTAGAGTATAAAACGCCGACCAAAATGGCAGGCTCGGCCGCCGCAAGTTTGCTCGGGTATTCGGGGCATTTTGAAGGAAGTGTGGCTAAAAAAAGCGATACCACACACACGCAAGCTTTCCGCTATATGCTCGGTGTGCGCTATAAAACCAACCAATATTTGCTAAAAGCCCTACCCACAACGGGCGAATACAACCCCAGTTTTGGCGATTTTCAAAGCTATATGAGCTATGACATTTCGTCGAGTTTGAAAATAGACTGGATTGCAAACTACAATACCTCTGTTTTTCAGTTTAAACCAGAAACCGCCAAAGAAATATTCGGGCCAATCAATGCCACAAAGGTTTTCAGCGTGTATTATTTAGGGCAGGAAGTGACCGATTTTACGACCTTTATGACGGGGCTTTCGCTAACAAAAACGAATACAAAAAAACATTATTTCCTGAAATTTTTAACCTCGGCTTACCGCAGTTTAGAAAACGAGCGTTTCGACATCGAAGGCTATTATAATATTGGTATTTTGGCTACAAGCGGCAACAATGCAGGCGAAACGGTGGCCGTTATTGGCGACGGCATCGAGCATCGCTTCGGGCGCAATTATCTAACAAGCACCGTGGCGAACGCCGAATTTAAGGGCGGCTGGGAATACGGCAAACCGCAGCCCCGAAAAGCAAACGATTCGCTTTATTACTTGCGCCGCCGTTTTGAAAATTCGCATTACTTGCAATGGGGCGCGAAGGCGCAAAATGAGCAGATTGCCGACAAATTAAATGAATGGTATCGCGTGGACTCGGCAGGTTATTCGCAAACCTGGGACACCACGCAACTCAATGTGAAGAGCTTTTTGAAAACGAATATTGCCTTAAATTCTATGCGATATTCGGGCTATCTGCAAGACACTTGGACGCGCTCAAATGAAGACAGCGAGTTCAAAATCAACCTCGGCGTTCGCGCTTCTTTCTGGGATTATACCCACGAGTTAGTCCTATCGCCGCGTGCGCTCATCACTTATAAACCGCTGCAATGGAAAAAAGATATTACCTTCAAACTCGCAGGCGGATTGTATGCGCAACCCGCTTTTTATCGAGAGCTTCGCGATTTCAAGGGCAATTTAAACCCCGATATTAAAGCTCAAAAATCGGCGCATATTGTAGCGGGTATGGTCTATGATTTCAAAATGTTCAACCGACCCTTCAAATTTATTACCGAAGCCTATTATAAAAAACTCTGGGATTTGATTCCTTATGAGCAAGATAACGTGAAAATACGCTATTACGGCACCAATAATGCTACGGGTTACGCCACAGGCATCGATATGCGCTTGAATGGTGAGTTTGTGGAAGGCGCAGAATCGTGGGTCAATCTCTCCTTTTTGCGCACTCGCGAAAGTTTGGAGGGCGTACAGCACCGCATCGTTTATAAAGACGACTCGAACGTCATTCACGACGAACCCGCCGCCGACGTTCCGCGAGCAACCGACGCGCTATTCGCACTTTCTATGTACTTTCAAGATTATTTCCCAAAAAATAAAAACTTCAAAATGCACCTAAATCTTTCGGTCGCTTCGGGTACGCCCTTTGCGCCGCCGA
>JBEEMU010000146.1:0-4906 GCA_041192485.1 Bacteroidota bacterium
CCCATTTTCAAGGTAGAAATGACGCAGGCAAAATGCACGGCAAAAGCACCGACGAAACCTACACCAAGATGATGACCGATTTGCGCGAAAAACTCAACGATTTGGCGCAAAAAATAGAACCGAAAGTGTATGAATACGGCTTTTTGAAACTGTAATTTTTAAGCTCTAACTTAACTTTCTTCCCTTTATGCTTATGGAAACTATCAATTTTACAAAATGCACACTCGCACTTTTAGAGGAGCGGGCATTGCTTCGCCCGATGTTGCCTACGCAAGCAACTGCACTTAAAGCATGGCTTCAACACGCTCAAACACTAACGGATTTTGAAGAACAAATGCTTCAACTTTTTTCAAGTCAATTAGAAATAAACGCCTTTCACTGGCGCGAATACGACCTTTCTATGCACTTTATAGGGCCACTTTTTTCCTTAGTTAATTTTACCGTTCTGGGGCAATTCAACTTGTTTGCACAAGAATCGTTTGAGGCAGAAGTAACAGCCACCGTAACTAAGCGGACGAGTAGATGAAGTAGTTGCTACGGGTTTTCGCACCCCAAAACTCCCGCTTTTTGCAATAAACGTCTATAAAAAAGACACAGACCCCGACGGCGACGGCGACCCGAATGGGCAATGTCTTGCAGCTATGCTCGTAGCACAAAAACGTAACGGCGATGAAAAAACAATTTATGGCTGCGTGGTCATTGACCGCGTTTGGCGATTTGTTGTTTTAGACGGTTTAAATTATGCATTTAGCAAAAATTTCGACGGCGCGGTTTACGAAGATGCCTGCCAAATACTCCTTGTTTTGAAACAGCTAAAACAATATTGTATAGAACGAACAAGTATATAAAAATAGGAATAATCCGCACATTCAATAATCCGCACATTCAATAAGTCGCACATTCAATAATCCGCATATTCAATAATCCGCATATTCAATAAGTCGCATATTCAACCATATTCAATAATGAAACATTTTACGACCATTATCACTTTTGCGGCTATGACCGCACTTCTAGGCTGCGTACCTGTCCGACAGTTTAATGATTTGAAAGCCGAAAAAGAAAGCTATCAAACTAAGCTCCGCGATATACAGGGCGAAAATCGCAAACTTGCGGTAGAAAAAACCACGCTGGAAGAGCGTGTAAAAACATCGGACAAAACAATTGCCGATTTGCAACGCGACACCGCGAACATTTATCCGCTTTATCGCCGCGTGAAAGCTGCAAACGCCGACTTGAACGCTTTGTATGAAAAAGCGATTGCGCAAAGCAGCGCCTTAGCGTCGTCTGCGGCAGGCGAAAAGCGTGCATTGGCCGAAGCACTCACGAAGCGAGAAGTCGAGCTTTTGAAAAAAGAAACCGATTTATTGCGTGCGCAACAAGATCTTTTGGCTTCGCAACGCGCTATTGCGGAAAAAGAAATTGCCGCAGCTGCTTTAAAAAGTGATTCGGAACGCTTAAAAACCGAAGCAGAACGCCTAAAAAGCGACTCGGAACGCCTAAAAACCGAAACCGAACGCTTAAAAACCGACTCGGAACGCTTAAAAACCGACTCGGAACGCCTAAAAACCGAAACCCAAAAACTAAAAACCGAAAGCGACAAAGCCCGCGAAGAAGCGGTAGCCGCAAAGGCAAGTTCTACGGTATTGCAAGGGAATTTGACGCAAACGCAAACAACCTTGGCCGCTCGCGAGCAGCGCGTAAAAGAGTTAGAAGCCGCTATTGCAGCGCAACAAGCAAAATCCGCCGAATTGCGAGGGAAGCTCAGTAGCGCACTTTCGGGCTTCAGTAGCAACGAATTGAGCGTGGAGCAGCGCAACGGCAAAGTGTATGTATCGCTTAGTCAAGAACTTTTATTCGCATCGGGCAGCACCGAAGTAAATGCAAAAGGCAAAACCGCTTTAGCCAGTTTGGCCAGCGTTTTAAATAAAAATCCCGACGTACAAATTGCCGTGGAAGGACACACCGATAATGTGCCGTTCAAGGGCGCAGGAGTCCTAAAAGACAACTGGGACTTGAGTGTCTTGCGAGCAACTTCTATCACGCGCTTACTCACAAACGGCGGCGTAGATCCGCGCCGCGTCACAGCTGCTGGGCATAGCGAGTTTATTCCCGTAGCCGAAAACAACAACGTCGACGGAAAAGCGAAAAACCGACGAACTGAAATCATTTTATCGCCAAAATTAGACGAATTGTATAGCATTTTGAAAAATTAACTAGACTAATTAATGAAGTAAGACATTTTTTCTATCTATTTTTCTACCTATCTTTCTATTTTCTATGCACATTCGCCCTCTATTCGCCCTTGTTGCGACAAGTATTTTACTCCTTATCGGCGGAATTGCCTTTTTTTGGCAACCCATTTTATGGGGTTTAACCATCGTTTTGCCGCTTGAAATCTTGGGTTGGCAAGATTTTTTTCAAAAAAGCCACGCCATTCGCCGCAATTTTCCGCTATTAGGCAGAATCCGCTATGTAGCAGAAATGATGCGACCTGGCGTTCAGCAATATTTTGTAGAAAATGACTTGAATGGGCGACCGTTTAGCCGAATCGACCGCACCTTAGTATATAGTCGTGCTAAAAGCGAAACCGAAACTGCGCCTTTTGGGACACAAATGGATTTTTATGCCGAAGGTTACGAATGGATGGCACATAGCATTTACCCTTACTCCTTAGACAATGCCGAACACGCGCCACGTGTGCAGGTCGGCGGTTCGGCTTGTAAGCAGCCCTATTCATTAGCCCTATTAAATGTTAGTGCCATGAGTTTTGGCTCGTTGAGTAAAAACGCCATCATGGCCTTGAACGGCGGAGCAAAAGACGGCGGTTTTGCCCACAATACGGGCGAAGGCGGTGTAAGTCCATTTCATTTGCAACCGAACGGCGATTTAATTTGGCAAATAGGAACGGGTTATTTTGGCTGTCGCGCCGAAAATGGCGGCTTCGATGCCGAAAAATTCGTCGTAACGGCATCGTGGCCGACGATAAAAATGATAGAAATAAAACTGTCACAAGGGGCAAAACCTGGGCATGGCGGCATTTTACCTGCAAAGAAAAACACCGCCGAAATAGCTGCCATTCGCGGCGTAAAGGCGGGCGTTGATGTAAATTCGCCGCCTGCACATTCCGCATTTGGCAATCCCATCGAACTATGTCATTTTATACAAAAATTACGCAAACTTAGCGATGGGAAGCCTATTGGTTTCAAACTTTGCGTGGGCAGCGAGCGCGAGTTTTTAGACATTTGTAAGGCGATGGTAGAAACAAATATTCGCCCCGATTTCATTACGGTTGATGGCGGCGAAGGCGGAACTGGAGCCGCTCCCGTCGAGTTTTCAAACTCGCTTGGAATGCCCTTGCGCGAGGGATTGACCTTTGTGACCGATACTTTATTGGGTTTTAATTTGAAAAAAGAAATAAAAATAATTGCGAGTGGCCATATTGTAAGCGGCTTTGATATGGCGAAAGCTATTGCGATGGGCGCAGATGCCTGCAATTCAGCTCGCGCAATGATGATGGCGGTAGGCTGTATTCAAGCCCTGCAATGCCACACAAACGAGTGTCCGACGGGCGTAGCCACACAAGACGAATCGCTCATGCAAGGCTTGGTCGTAGCCGATAAACGCACCCGCGTAGCAAATTTTCAGCGCAAAACAGTGCATGCCTTTATGGAACTGCTCGGAGCAGCAGGACTTTCGCACCCTTCACAGCTCGGTCGGCAACACATTTATCGCCGAATAAGCATGAGCAGCGTGATGCGCTACGACCAATTATATCCCGAAATTCCAATAGGTTGTCTATTAAATAGCAGCACAATCCCCGAAGTTTTCCGCAGGGAAATGCTTGAAAGGTAGTTTTTTAAAATTTATAAAAAATAATTTTACAAAAGCAGCGAAATGCAAAACAAAATCGTTTTACAATAGGATACGCTTTCTACTCACACACTTATTTGTTTTCTAAGCCCTACAATAGATGAAAAATAACAACTTAACTTTGAACATATCGTATATGAAAAAATTACTTTTTTTTTTTACTATAACAATTTATACTGCAATAGTATCTACCACACTCGCCCAAGAAAACTTGGCTATCGGAGAATGTCAGACTTACTCGCCGATGATTAGCAGCTACGTTGCGGTGGCGCAAAGCAGCGAAACGGTTTATTTTGCTACCAAACAAGCCATTGTCACGGTTGATAAAACCGACAATTCGTTAGGTTATATTACGCGCGTATCGGGCTTGAATGATACACATATCAATCGCTTAGGCTATAACGAAGCCACAAAAACCTTGCTCGTTTGTTATGAAAACGGTAATTTAGACCTCGTGGCAAACGATGGTAAAATTACCAATATTGCCGATATAAAACGGGCGAGCGTGGCAGGAACGCATACCGTTTATAATATTTTCAATAAAGGAACAGAGGCGTGGCTGGCTTGTTCATTCGGTTTGGTACGTTTAGATATTGTAAATCAGCAAGTTATAAGCACCACATTTACACCGACCTCCCAAACGCGCTCGTTCACTATTTTAAACGATACACTTTGGCTGGCTACTCGAAGCGGCATTTATTGGGCAAAACCGACGACGAATTTATTGGATTTTGGCGCATGGCAACGCCTACCTATCCGCATAAATTATAGTTGCAAACAATTAACGTCCTTTAACGGGAAATTGGTGGCTTCTATCAACGATTCAATCTTCATTCGCCAAACTAACGGCTGGGATTTTCTGCATACCGTGGGCGATATTGACGAATACAGAGCCTTAGATGCCTCAAACGACCATATTCTAACCCTCGCAAGTCGAGGTAGCGACCGCTGTATTGTGCACTATATTTACGCTGACGGCCAGGTGGATACGCCTGCGATTATCAATAATGTGGGCGATTGCAGCCAAGTAATT
>JBEEMU010000147.1:0-2671 GCA_041192485.1 Bacteroidota bacterium
TTGTGTTCTTGACAACGTAGTAACTCTAAATTAAAGCTGTCTTTGTGTCCTTGACAACATAGTAACTCTAAGTTGAAGTTAGCTTTGTGTACTTGACAAGATAGCGTATTGTAGTATGATACTGTGATACTAATTGACTTAGCCTGAAATACGTTGACAAAAAAGATGTAAAATTCTCAATTAGAAATGATTAAAATAATTAAAAATGTGACATTTTATTTTCAAGAAAAGAAGAAAAAGTTAGATTTTTTTTTTCATCGTTCCACTGGGGGAAGTTTTTAGAATGACTACAGCATTGTTGGTAAAAATACAAAAACGTTTTTTATTTCGGTTCTACAACTACGATTTTCAACGGCGTTCGTTGCTGTTGCGCTAGTGTAGTGATAAAATCCTCATAAGCAACGGGCGTTAAATAATTTAGTGCCTGATGGGGACGGTCGGTATTATACAAAGATTGCGTTTGCAAAAGCTCCTTGGCGAGGGCAAGAAAAGTAATTGGTTTTTTAGGAATAAGGTACTCATTTTTTACCGTAGCATTAAGCCGCTCAGAGAAAGGATTTTCGTAACAACTCAAACCCATAGACGATTTAATATTATGTTCTCTTAAAAGTTTTACAAAATTCTTATCATAATACTGTCCGCCACCGTCCGAATGGAAGATTAAAGTAGCGTACTTGAGTTGTCCACGGCTTTTTAGTGCCATTTTCAAAGCAGGTAACGTTGTTTCTTCGGTTTTCAAGGTCCGCGACAAGACTGCGGCAAGACAAAAGCGCGAATAAACATCAAGAATAAGCGTAATATAAACCCACTCACTTTCAATCCAATAATACGTTATGTCGCTCATCCAAACGCTATTGATGTCCGTATAGACTTGACCTGCAATTAAGTTAGGGAAGCGACACAAGCCCGAGTAAGTTGTCCGGTGTCCGGCGCGTAACTTGCTAATTTTCAAGCCATTAGTCATTAGAATCTGCTCAAACTTATCGCGACCAATACCAACTACAAGGTGCTCATTTTCAGGACACGCCGACCATTTTTCATAGATTTTCCGTGCGCCCATGCGCGGGTGCGCGATGCGCAAAGCCACTACTGCCGCCACTACATTGTCCGCTATGCACTGCCACGCCCGTTCCGTTGCTATTTTTTGCCAAATCGCTTGGCGGCTCATGCCCAAAAAGGCGTGAATACAGGATAAAGCCACGCCAAGGGTTGTGCGCCCCGACCACAACTGAATAATCGTTACGGCACGCAATTTTTTTTTATATCAATACTGTAATGCGCCTCCGCCGTTTCTATGAGCGTCTGCCAGTACCGAATTTCTACCTGTTGTTTGCCAATAAGGGCTAATAAGTCCTTGTTTTCGGCTGCTAATTGCTTACTCCGACCGCTTTCGCTCGTTAGTTCGGTCACAACGACCACCGATTTCTGATACTTAGCCGAATACGCTGCTAACCATTTGTACAAACTGGCATCACTTACACCATATTCGCGTACCAAACCCGCAATCGTCATTGCTTTGGCATCTAGCTGGCGAACGCATTCTTGTTTGAATGCAAGGGAATAACGTTTACGACGTTTAACATCGTCTGCAAGTATCGTGGTTTCTACCCCGCTACTCGGATTCTTTTGCGCCGGCGCGCCATTCTGTGACTTCATGCTGCAAAGCTAAGGATTTTATCCAAGTAAGAATTCTCTTATTTTTTGTCAAGCATACTTAGGCAATATCAAATTATGCGAATATTGGGTTAAAAAAAAATGGGGATATTTTTTTCAAAAGCTGTATTTTTGTGTGGTTAAACCTATCCATCAAACCTGTAAAATACTGATTATGAAAGAATTAGCACTAATCCAATTGTATTATTATCTCTGCGAGCGTTATGATGCGGAGCTTTTTAGCTACTGTCAGCGATTTAGTAACAACGCTACGCCGACAAATGAAAAAATTACCAATGAAGAGTTACTATGCATCTATTTCTATTGCCGCCGCTACGAGCAAAGGCATAAAAAGAAAGAGATTTATGACTTTGCAAATCGTTTCATGAAAAGTTGGTTTCCTAATTTGCCAACGTATGCAAATTTCAATAGTCGTATCAATCAATTACATTCCGCCATTTTAGGTTTAATACCTATGATGTTGCAACATATTGAAAATGAAGCCCTTGTAGCCGGTATTCAACCTGACATTGCACTTGTTGATGCGTTCCCAATCATGCTGTGTTCGGGGAAACGGCGCGCAAAAGTAGCGCGAGAACTATCCACCAAAACCTATTGTGCTACCAAAGGGGTCTATTATTATGGGGTCAAAATGCATACCGTAGCTACAAAAGTCGATAAAAAAATACCCTTAATTGAGTTCATCGGCATTACGCCAGCGTCGGACAATGACCTGGCTGCACTACGCCCTATTTTGCCCAAATTACATGGAAAATCTATTTTTGCAGATAAAGCATACGCCGATATACCACTAAACGAACAACTTATGAAAACACAAAATACTTATATTTATACGCCTGTTAAATTGATAAAAGGCGAAGCTGTCGAAATGCGACAAATAAAAAAAGCAGCAGATGACTTATTCTCAACCGCTGTTTCCGCCGTCAGGCAGCCCATAGAGTCACTTTTTAACTGGATAAATGAACTAACAGGCTTGCAAAATGCTTCAAAAGTTAGA
>JBEEMU010000148.1:0-3272 GCA_041192485.1 Bacteroidota bacterium
ACCTTATTATTCGCTTATTTATGATAAATTGAACGCTGCACAATTAATCATTGCCGTTCTAATTTTTCGCTACGCCGATAATCAACGCCGCAACAAACCGTTATTAGAAAAACACGCACATTTGCCATACAGCAATTATTATATGGCGATGCTAATGGGGCGTTTTTTATTGGAAAATAATCAACTGTCTTTGGAAAAATTAGATCACACAAATTTTGCTACAATAAAAACCTATTTTGAAACGAACAAAGCACGGCTCTTTGAAAAAGCAAATAATCGGATTGAAGACGCAATTTCCAAGTATTTCAATAGCGAAAAACCAACGATGGAAGACTTAGCAGGTTTATTCCGCAACGGCGATTTTGCGAATAAAGTAAGTAAGTAGTGTATAAATAATCAATCATAAAACCAACGTAGAAACAAGAAGTACTACCATGAACCGTCTATTAATCTTCGCTGCCCCATCGGGAGCAGGTAAAACAACCATTGTCAAACACGTTTTGGCAAACTATGCCGACCGATTTGAGTTTTCAATATCGGCCTGCACTCGCCCACAACGCGAAAACGAAATCGACGGAAAAGACTATTATTTCATGTCTATGGAGGAGTTTAAAAAGCGACTGGCGCATAATGATTTTGTCGAATTTGAGGAAGTTTATCAAAATCAGTATTACGGAACGCTCAAAAGCGAAGTGCAACGCATCTGGTGCGAAGGGAAAATCGTGCTTTTCGACATCGATGTAAAAGGCGCAATGAGCATTAAAAAACTGTATCAGAACGAAGCAACCACCGTTTTTGTAAACCCACCTTCTATCGAAGTCTTGTTGCAACGCCTGCAATTGCGGCAGACCGAAACCCGCGAAAGCCTGCGCAAACGCATCGATAAAGCGAAAATAGAAATGGCTTTCGCCCCTAATTTTGATGTGATATTAACAAATGATAACTTAGAAAAAGCACTGAACGATACGGATAGGTTTATTGATAAATTTTTAAAAAACGACACCGATATGTAAACAAAAAGTCATTTTTTTATTTTCATTGAAATAAAATATAAAAAGATAGTTTATTTTAATGTAAACAAAAAAATATATTGTTTTTAAAAATTAAAAATTTAAGAAATTTTATTTTTAAGATTTGCTAAATTATTAATTTTTATTTTTATAGTAGAGTGCTATTTTTTAAAAAACAAATAACAAAATATAGTTAAAAAAAGTATAATATAAATAAAAAATTGACATTTTGTTTTTTGTTTGTACATTTGCGTTTCGTTTTAATTTTTTAACTTTATTACCTACTATTTATGTTTAACAAATATTCCCTTTCCCTTACGCTCTGCGCTCTTTCACTCGGCGCAATAGCGCAAGATGCGCTTCGCCAAGCCACAAAAGGCGAAAACGGGCTTTTCAAAGAGTTCGTTACGGTGCAAGGCGACATTTCTGCGCCAAAAGCTGCCGATATTAACTTGGTGGCGCGAACGCTTGGACTCGACGCTAATTCGAGCGTTAAAGTACTGAGCAACGATGCCGACCAAATCGGCTGCTCGCACCTGCGTTTGCAACAAACGTATCAAGGCTTACCCATCGAAAACTCGATGTTTTTACTGCACGAGCGCGGCGGTAAACTGCTTAGTATGAACGGCCAATTAGTGCAAGATTTTCCGCAAAATTTGGCGACCACACAACGCCAGTCTTTGCTTTCGGGCGACGCTGCTTTGCAAGCAGCCTTACGCCATGTTGGTGCCAAAGTTTATAAATGGCAAATACCAGGCGAGGAAGCGTTTATAAAAGCAGAAAATAACGACATGATGGCTTCGTTTTACCCTGTTGCCGAAAAGGTCTGGATTTCGTCTATCGAAGGTTTAGAGCCTGCCAAATTGCGTTTAGCCTATAAATTCGATATTTATGCGCAAGAACCCTTGAGCCGTCAGTTTGTATTCGTCGATGCAAAAACAGGAGAAATTATTGGCGCAAAGCAAACCCTGCACACAACGGATACGCCAGGAAGCGCAGTCACAGGTTATAGCGGCACGCAAACAATTACCGCCGATTCGTATAGCGGCAGTTTCCGCTTGCGCGAAACGGGGCGTGGGCTTGGTATTCAAACCTTCAACCTCAAAAAAAGCACCACATACAGTTCGGCCGTTGATTTTACCGATGCCGACAATGTGTGGAACAACGTGAACGCTACAAAAGACCAATATGCGACCGATGCACACTGGGGCGCAGAAAAAACCTACGATTATTTTAAAAATACCTATAACCGCAACAGCATCGACAATGCAGGTTTTGCTATAAAAAGCTATGTGCATTACAGCACAAATTATTTCAACGCTTTCTGGGACGGTACGCGCATGACTTACGGCGACGGCGATGCCTCTGACGGCAACAAGCCACTTACCGCAATCGACGTGTGTGGCCACGAAATTACACACGGTTTGACTTCTTTCACTGCAAACCTTAATTACTCGAATGAATCGGGTGCGCTAAACGAAGCATTTTCGGATATTTTCGGCAACACAATTGAAGCCTACTCACGACCTGCGCAAAATTCGTGGTTGATAGGCGAAGATTTTTATACGATTCGCTCGATGTCGAACCCGAACACTTACCAACAACCCGACACCTATCAAGGCTCTTATTGGGCAACAGGAACCGCTGATAATGGCGGCGTTCACACCAATAGCGGCGTTCTAAATTATTGGTATTACCTGCTGTCGGCTGGAGGCAGCGGCAGCAACGATAACGGTACGGCGTTCAGCGTAACAGGTATCACGATGGCAAAAGCCGCAGCAATTGCCTTCAGAACACTAACCGTTTACCTCACGCCAAGCTCAAACTATGCAGCTTGTAAAACCGCAAGCCTGCAAGCAGCAACCGACCTTTACGGCGCAGGCTCCAACGAAGTCACGCAGGTAACAAACGCATGGATTGCCGTAGGCATAGGCACGGCAACGGGCGGCGGCGGCGGTGCTTGCACCGACACTTACGAAGCGAATGAATCGCTAACAGCAGCAAAAACTATCGCGGTCAATACAGCGATTACGGCGAATATAGGCACCGCAACGGATAAAGATTATTTCAAAATTACGACCACTACGGCGGCTAAAAACATCAAAATCACGCTGGCTGGCTTGCCTGCTGACTATGATGTGAAACTATACAATTCGGCAGGTACACAGCTGGCAGTTTCGCAAAATGCGGGTACAACTGCCGAGTCTATTATTTATAATAACGGCGCAGTTGGCACTTATTATGTGTATGTTTACGGCTATG
>JBEEMU010000149.1:0-6244 GCA_041192485.1 Bacteroidota bacterium
CGTACTTAGTTAAGCAATTTGTCCATTTTTTAGTAGAAAACGAGCCACTCGAAGCCGAAGTGGATATTACGCGGTTTGAATAAGTCTTTAAAGCGGAGCCGTTTTTTAAACGCCGAGTTTCGCGAGTGGTATTCCCTTTTGGTTCATAGGTTGAAAAGTTAAACAGAACGTAAATTGAACCACATAAGCCTATTTTTTATTACAAACATTCTATATACAACAATTATAAAACAATTAATTATAAAACAATTAATTATAAAACAATGTCGCACCACGAACATCATCTCCGAAATTCGGACACTATCACCGACATCGTAATTGGAATGTCAGACGGTTTGACCGTTCCTTTTGCTCTGACCGCAGGGCTTAGTAGTGTGCTTGATAGCACTCATTTAATTCTTATTTCGGGTTTGGCCGAAATAGCCGCAGGTTCGGTCGCTATGGGTTTGGGCGGTTATTTGGCGGGGCAAACGGAAATTGAACATTACGATTCTGAATTGAAAAAGGAATACGAAGAAATTGAGCTTATTCCCGATAAGGAAATTCAAGAAGTTGCCGATGTCTTTATCGAATACGGTCTAACGCCCGAACGGAGCCACGAAATAGCTATAGAAATAAGTCAAGACAAAGACAAATGGGTCGAGTTTATGATGCGTTTCGAGTTAGGCTTGGAAAAGCCGCACGAACATCGCGGTATTAAAAGCGGCTTAACTATTGCAACAGCCTATATCGTGGGCGGTATTATTCCGCTTTCGCCCTACGCTTTCGTTGCTACCAATCAAGAGGGATTTTACTATTCCTGTATTTTAACAACGCTTTGCTTATTTGTTTTTGGTTTTTATAAAAGCAAAATGACGGGGCAAGCTCCGATAAAAGGAGCCTTGAAAGTCACGGCAATCGGCATTGTAGCTGCGGCAACGGCATTTTTCATCGCAAAACTTATTTCATAATTTTCAAACTAAGCGCCTGCGGCAAATCGTAAGATTAGGCAAAGCCAAAATAAACACGGTTATCATTACAAGCGATTATTTATAAACTAACTTATTTCATCATTTTCAAACTCATTATACCTTGGAAAATCCAACTGCAAAAAAAACCTTGCGCGTATTGTCGATAGACGGCGGCGGCACACGCGGCATGATACCCGCTACAATTTTAGAGAATTTGGAGCGCGAAACGGGTAAATCGATTATCGATTTGTTCGACGTTTTCATCGGCACTTCTACTGGCGGCATCATCGTGGCGGCATTAGCGGCAGGCGTAAGACCTTCCGACATTGTAAAAATATACACCGAACGCTCCGACAAGATTTTTGAGCCGATGTTTTTCCGCTCTGCCTTCAATTTGGTACGCGCTCGCTATACAAACGACAATCTTCGCGAAGAATTGAAAACTCAATTGGGCGATTTGACATTCGGCGACATTCACCGAAAGTATAATACGGCAGGCGAACCGCCGCAAAAAGTGTTTCTAATCACGTCTTTCGACCTTTCGCCGACCGACCGAAAGCTGCGGTATGATGCCGAAACGCGCAAAGAGCAAATCGTGGAAGAGCCTGTAAATTTCCGCCCCGTCGTCTTTAATTCGTGCTATCAACGCGATGAAAACACGCCCTTAGTAGAGTTAGCCATGCGCACTTCCGCAGGTCCAGGTTTTTTGCCGATTGTCGGGAATTATACTGATGGCGGCGTGGCCTTAAATCACCCTGCAATGGCAGCCATTTCTTTTTGTGTAAACAAAGGCTATGCAACGACGACCGACGGAACCTCGCGGCGATACGATACGCCACGCAAAGGCTTGCAAGCCAATTTGGAGGATTTAAAGGTCTTGTCATTAGGCACGGGTACGTCGAATACCGCTTATTTGAAAGAACTTGACATTGAAAGCGGCGACAAAGGCTCGCTGTTTTGGGCAAGCCATATTTCCGATTTATTGGTAGAATCGAGTATGTCGGCAACCGAATATTATATCCGCCAGATTTTGCAACCTGGCAAACAATATATGCGTTTGCAACTTTATTTCAACTCGCTCGATGCGCCCACCGAAATAAGAGGCCGCGATATTCAATTAGACGAAAGCGACCCCGTTATCCTGAGCGGATTGCAAAAATATGCGCAACAATTCTACGAAAAAAATAGCGCGGCTATTATCAACTTTTTAGAACAAGAGCAAGATAGTAGTAGTAAATAAATAAATAATTGCCCACCTAAACCCTGTAAAATAGGGCGTTTTGGGGTAATGATAACCGTGTTTATTTTGCTGTGGGCACTTAGTTAAAAAATTTCATAAAAACTAAATTAGAAATAATTGATGGGCGAATTATTTGTACTAAACAAATATTTTTGGAAATATAGGGGGAAAGTGCTGGCAGGCATTTTCTTTGTCATCGCCTCGAATGTGTTTCGAGTGTTGCAGCCGCGATTAGTGCGCGAAGCAATGGATAAAATAGTTGCGATTTTACATGAAAACGAAGGGCGCACACTTCCCACCGAAACAGTTGCAGCATTAGGCAAATCACTCTCGTGGTTTGGGCTAATCATCGTTTTATGCGCTATTTTGATGGGCGTTTTCATGTATTTTATGCGGCAAACCTTGATTGTAGTATCGCGTTTGGTAGAATACGACCAACGCAACGAGATTTATGCGCATTTCCAAACCCTAGACACAGCCTTTTATAAACGCAATAAAGTAGGCGATTTGATGTCCCGCATTATTGAAGATGTGAATAAAGTGCGAATGTATGTCGGCCCTGCCCTCATGTATATCGTGAACACCGGAGCGATGTTTACGATGACCATTTATGCCATGGTCAAGGTAAATTTGACCCTAACGCTGTGGTGTTTGGCTCCGCTGCCGCTGCTTTCGCTGGCTATTTATGCCGTATCGCGGTATATCAATCAGCGCAGTACGGCCGTGAGTCAGCAGCTTTCGGAGCTGACGAGTGAAACGCAGGAAACGTATTCAGGTATTCGCATTTTAAAAACTTATACACAAGAAGCCCGCATTGCAGCGCATTTTGCGGAAACAAACCATATTTTTAGGCGAAAATCATTAGATAAAATCCAAATCGATGCTTTTTTTATGCCAACTGTTGCTTTTTTAATCGGCGTTAGCACCGTTTTGGTGGTGTATATTGGTGGAAAACAGGTATTCGCAGGCAATATTACGACGGGCAATATCGCCGAATTTATTATCTATGTGGGTATGCTATCGTGGCCAGTAGCGAGCTTAGGTTGGGTGGCTTCGCTCATACAAACAGCGAACGCATCGCAGCGCAGAATTAACGAATTTGTAAAAATGAACTCTTCCTTAGATACGCCTATTGCGACAAGCGACTGGGCAGAAAACACCGAAAATACAGAATTTACACTCGAAAATACATCGCTTGAAAATATACCGCTTGAAAATATACCGCTTGAAAATATACCCGTGATAGAGTTTCGCAGGGTAACATTTGTTTACCCCGATACGGGTATTGTCGCTTTGAAAAACGTGTCGTTTAAAATAAAAAAAGGCGAAAAGTGGGCAATTTTAGGCAAAACAGGAAGCGGAAAAACCAGTATTTTAGAGCTGCTTTGCCGTATGTATGACGTGACCGAAGGCGCGATTTTGGTAGAAGGGCGCGATGTGCGAAGCTGGGATTTAGCGGCTTTGCGCCAAACTATCGGCTATGTGACGCAAGATGTCTTTTTATTTTCGGAAACGGTATCGAATAATATCGCTTTCGGCGTAAGCCATGCGACACAAGCCGAAATAGAGGCTTATGCGGGTTTTGCAGCTATTCACCAAGAGGTTTTGGACTTGGCGGAGGGCTATAATACGATTGTCGGAGAGCGCGGAGTCATGCTTTCGGGCGGCCAAAAACAGCGGATTTCCATCGCACGCGCTTTACTCAAAAAACCGTCCTTATTGCTATTAGACGATTGCCTTTCTGCCGTAGATACCGTTACCGAACAACGGATTTTAGCTTATTTAGAAGCACCCGCCGCCAACCGAACAATGATTTTGGTGACTCACCGAACGCATTATTTAAAAGGCTTCGACGGCATATTGTTTTTAGAAAAGGGCGAAGCAACCGAAAAAGATAGTGCCGAATTGGTAGAATTGGCGGAAGATTTGAATATTGCGATGCCCTCCGTATAGAAATAAACACGTTCACCTTGGGATAACTCCCAAGGTATCAACCTTTATCCCAATCCCAGGCTTAACGCACGACCGTCAAATCCTGTATAAACGCCTTTATCGTGCCGTCCATCAACTCCACTTCCGTGTAAACGGCATAGACATCAATTGCCGCGTCCGTTTTTGAGAAGCCGAAACCCACGCCACCTTGTCCGCCCCAAGCAGGCGCAACATAGGCGGTAGCGTAACGCGCCCAAGTGCCGTCCCAAGTCGGCGTGTTCGGGGCGAAATCGTGTTTTTCATACACTAACTCGCCGTAGCGGTCGAAAATGCGGAGCAGTTTCACCGTTTTTACGTTCACGCCGCCGAAAATCACGAAATAATCGTTCTTGCCATCGCCATTCGGCGTAATTGTATTTGGTAAATAGACCGAATTTCCGTCTTTTATTTCTGCTACTAATTTATCGGTAGCTATGCAGCCGTTCGTATCGGTAGCACGAACAGAAAGGGTTAAAGAGCCGCCGAAACCGCCGCCAAAAGAAGGGAATATTAGCACGGAGTTAGTGTTCGTTGTTGTGTTTGCCGTTGTGTTCGTTATGGCAACGGTTGTGTTGTCTTGCGCCCAAGTGAGAACGTAAGGCGGGTGCAGATTTCCGCCTTGCAGCACGGCGGTCAGTAGTAGGCTGTCGCCAAAATGCAGCGCCGTGTCGCGCCCAATATTCACGGAAAACGAATAGCCTTCGGCGAGCGTGACGCTGTTTGAAAGCGTACAATTCGCAGCATCTTGCAGGGTGACAATATGCAGTCCGCTAGTTACATTTACTATCGGGTTGCTTGGCGCAAATGTGCCGTTGTCGACCGAAAAAACGACGGGCGGCACGGCGTTTTGAATATTATTGAGGGCAATACTGCCGCTTGCATCGCCGTAGCAAATAGGGTTTGTGGTGACGACATCGGCGGTTATCGGCGGCGTTGCGGTAAGCGTTGTAGTTGTAGAAACGCTGCAATTATGCGCATCGGTCACGCTAACTGTGTAATTTCCCGCAGGCAAACCTGTTAAAATCGACGGCGAAACCATGTAGGGTGCTGTTCCGCCTTGCGGCAATACTGTCATGCTGCCGTTTTGCAATCCGCAAGTGCTGTTTTGCGAAAGCAGCGAAATAGTAAGCGGCAAAGGCGCAGCAACCACCGCGCTCGCCGTCGTATTGCAGCCGTTCGCATCGCTAACCGAAACGGTATAAGTGCCTGAATTTAAGCCTGTTAGCACCGTAGGTAAAACCGTATAGGGCGCGGTTCCGCCTTGCGGCAAACAAAGAATACTGCCCGTTTGCCCCGCACAAAACGGCTGCGCAACACTTAGGTTTGCGGCAATTATCGGGTTTTGCTGGGTAATTACTACAATAGTACTGCCTGTGCAGCCGTTTGCATCGGTTGCCGAAACGGAGTAGTTGCCTGCGACTAAGTTTGTGAGCGTATTTGTTGTTGTGTTTTGCGAGTTTTGGTAAGTGTAGGGTGCGGTGCCGCTACTCGGTGTTGCGGTAAAACTGCCGCCTGTGTTGCAGATTTGGGGTGTAAAGGTGGGTTGCTGCCAATGCACGGTGTCTATTTGCAAAGGTACGACGAAAGTTGCGCTACCCGTGCAGTTATTGGCATCGGTAGCCGTGGCGGTGTAAGTGCCAGTGGAGAGGTTTGGGAGAATCGCAGTTGTGCCAGCCACATTCCAACTGTATGAATACGGCGCAACACCGTCTTGTACGTTTACTTGAATATTACCCGTGTGCGCGGTACAAATAGCCGAATTGATGACCGGATTTAAAAACGATAAATGCCCCGTCACGTTCACTTGTACGCTGACTACTTTTGTACACCGATTTTCATAAGTAATCGTAACGGTGTAGGTACTCGTGCCTGCGGCGGCTCCTACTTGTATCGCTTGTGTGCTATCGCCCGTACTCCATTCATAGCGTTTTACGGGCGTAGGCACGGGTTCGTCTTGTATGGCAGTAAGAGTTGTTGTGCTGTGACAGTCGATAGAGGTAATACCGTCTATTCGCGGCGGAGGCGGCGCGTTTTTTAGTTTGACTATCCAGTATTCAGGTTCGGCAGGGTTCTGCATACCGCA
>JBEEMU010000150.1:0-4334 GCA_041192485.1 Bacteroidota bacterium
GTGCAGCGCACGCCAACCTAAAAAACGGAAGAATTAATAGGGCGGTGCGGGGCACCTTCATGCTCGTTTCGGGATGATTTTCTACAAATATGATGGTGCGCTGCACCTTATACACATAAGCAACAATCCGACAAGAATAACTTGAAACACTACTAAGTAGAGTTTCAAGTTAATCCCTTTGTTTGACAGGTTAAAAAGTTAAGCAGAACGTAAATTGAACTATATAAGGTAGATAAGGTCACATAAGCCTATTTTTTATAGTATTCAACCGACAAAATCTTAGGTGACTAACCTTCTTAGGTGTTTCTTAGGTGTCTTGTAAAACTAACCGAGTTATCTTTTACCATTTCTTCCTTATTTTGTAAGCTACCAATAGCTTTTTATCATTTCCAAGCCAAAAACCCGATGCCCACCAAAATAAAGCCTGCGCCAATAGCTGTTTTTAGAGTAACCGGCTCGTTGAGCAGTAGAAACGACAGGGCTAAGGCGATGAGAATAGAGCCTTTGTCTATCAGCGCGACCGTAGAAACCTGCCCTATTTTGATAGCACGGTAGTAATATATCCACGAAACAGAGGTTGTAAGGGCCGACAGACCCAAAAATACCAGCGATTTGCGGCTCACATCTTGTAGTGTTTTCACATTATCGAAAAGCAGGGCGTTCGCCCAAACAAAGATAGTGACGAAAAAGGTGCGTATCAATAGCGCAATATCGCCGCTGACTTCCTTCAAACCGTATTTTGCCAAAACCGAAGTCATGCCTGCAAAAACCATCGATACGATGGCATAATACACCCAAGTTTCCATAAAAAAGTTCTTAGACGCTTGCTCTATCGCGCCATTTTGAGCTTGATTCTTGGTTGCTTATCGCTGTATTATTCGCTTTTTTGGCATTTTTAATTAAGTAAGCAGCCATCAAAGCGGCTACTTCCATCTCGTCTTCGCGCTCGTCTTTCAAGGCTTCGGGTGTGAAATAATGACCGATGAAATGCGTATCAAAATTGCCCTCTACGAAGTTTTTATGCTGCAAGGTGAAGGTTCCGAAGGGCAGGGTTGTGGCTACACCCGTAATTTTAAACTCGCTGATAGCGCGAAGCAGCCGCTCAATCGCCTCTTGTCGGTTTGCGCCATAAGCGATGAGTTTTGCGAGCATATTATCGTAATAAATCGGAATGTCCATGCCCTCTTCGTAGCCGTCATCTACCCGCACACCCACGCCACGCGGCGGCTGATACGTCACGAGCTTTCCGATGCTCGGCAGAAAGTTATTAGCAGGGTCTTCTGCGCAAACGCGCAGTTCAATTGCATGACCGAGTATCTGCAAATCGTCTTGCGCAAAGGTTAATTTCTCGCCACGCGCCACCAAAATCTGCTGTTTCACCAAGTCTAAGCCCGTAATAAGCTCGGTCACGGGGTGTTCTACTTGCAAACGGGTATTCATTTCTAAAAAGTAGAAATTAAGCTGCTCGTCTAATAAAAATTCTACGGTTCCTGCGCCCACATAGTCGCAAGCCCGCGCCACATCGGTCGCCGACTTGCCCATTGCAGCGCGTAGGGCAGGCGTAAGCACCGCCGACGGAGCCTCTTCTACCAATTTTTGATGGCGGCGTTGCACACTACATTCGCGCTCGAACAAATGCACGACATTCCCGTGTTTATCGGCTAAAACCTGAATTTCAATATGGCGCGGCGACCCCACATATTTTTCAATAAAAACCGCCCCGTCGCCAAACGAACTAATAGCTTCGCTGATAGCGCGTTCCATTTGCTCTTCGAGTTCGGCTTCGTGTTTCACCACGCGCATTCCCTTTCCGCCGCCGCCTGCCGACGCTTTTATTAAAATAGGAAAGCCAATATTTTTAGCAATTCGCTTGGCTTCGGTCGGGTCGCGCACTTCGCCGTCGGTGCCAGGAACCATTGGTATTCCGTAAGATTTCACGGCTTCTTTCGCGCCTAATTTGCTGCCCATCACCCGAATAGCATCGGGCGTTGGCCCAATAAAGGAGATGCCTGCGGCTTCTACTTTCTCTGCAAAATCCGCGTTCTCGCTTAAAAAACCATAGCCAGGGTGAATACCCTCTACACCCAACTCTTTTGCGAAAGCGATGATTTTATCGCCCAATAAATACGATTGATTGCTCGGCGCAGGCCCCAAGCATACGGCTTCATCGGCGTATTTAACGTGCGGGCTATTGCGGTCGGCTTCGCTATAAACGGCTACCGTTTTGATGCCCATTTCGCGGCAAGTGCGCATCACGCGCAAGGCTATTTCGCCTCTATTGGCAATAAGAATTTTTTGCATGGTGACTTTTTATTTTCTATAAAAAACGATAATTGATTCATTATTAGGAACGTGTAAATGATGACTTGGGCAGGTTTTGCGAAGCACGAGTAAAACCAGCCAAGTTATCTTTTACTCATTCCTTAAGTAGTAGGTATAAATAATCGCTACATTGATCCCTGTTAAATAGGGTGTTTTGTGCAAGCGATAACCGTGTTTATTTTGCTGCTGACGCTTAGGAATTTAAGGCTGAACTAATCTAATCCTTACTTCAATTTAAACGCGCATTTCCATAAAATATCCCAGTCGTCGCTAACGGTATAATCTTTTGCGTATAAAAAGCGAAGGCGCGTTTTGGTAGCTTCGGTCAAAACAAGGTTGTCATGCACCTCTTCGGGAGAAAAAACGGCGGGTTTTAGGCGCGGCAAGCTGCTGTCATTATAGCCAATCCACGTTTTTTGGTGGGCTAAAACGGCGAAAATATTTTTAAAAAACGCCATTTTATCTTTTTTTATAAAAATAAAAAGCAGCGGAAAGCAGCTTAAAAGTAAACCGCTCGCTGCGAGGTCAAATAGCCGTTTATGCCGTTTTTGCAGCGGCTCGGCGATGCGATAGCGAATGTCAATCGTGTATAATTCGCCTGCCGTATCTTTATTGCTGCTGCCTATCACGCTCCAACTTTCGAGCGGCACAATTTTATACTCAACGCCCGTTCCTAAACGGCTCATCCACTGCATGATAGTTTCCGATGCGATGTTTTTAGAGCAAAAAATAATTTCATTCACTTTGTAAATGCGCACAATCTCATCTAATTGTTCGATAGTTCCCACATATTTTTTAGTGTCGAAATGCGCGTTTTCCACCTGACTTTCGGGCGCAACCGTGCCTATCAAGTTAAAGCGCACTTGCGCTTGATTTAGCACCTGCATCACCCGATTACTTTCGGCAGTATCGGCAACAATGACCACGTTTTTAGTCGCATTGTCGGAAAGGTAAAAATTTTTGTTTTTAATAAAGTTCAAGGCATAGCGCACCAAGGTCATGCCTATTGCCGCCCAGCCTGCACCCATCAACAAGAGGGCGCGTGAGCTGCGGTACTCCATATCTAATAAGCCATAAACGGCTGTCAGAACCAACGCGCCAACGGCTAATCCGCGCACCATTAAGCTCAAATTGCGACTATTATCGTAGCCGCCACTCAGCCAGACACTACTCAACCAGACGGTTATATAAAGCGGAATATTGAAAAAAGTGTAGGTTGAATCGTAATAATCTACATTGTGAAAAACTTTCAAGGCATAAAAATTCTTCAAAAACCACATTCCTATAAAAATAACAGAAGCATCGATAGCAGGTAGCGTAATAGTGAGTAATAGGTTGGAAATGAGGGTAATAGCTGCCCTGAAATAGATGGCAAATTCTAAAAACGCCACAAAAAGTCGTTGCGAGCTGCCTGTAAAATGCTTTTTTGCAAAAATAATCATAGCTTCATAAAAGGCTTTTACATAATTCAAGCTGCCTTTTTTCGTACTTTCGCCTTTGTAGTGAATGATGGTGCTTTCCGCAAAATAGTAGTTTTTGTAGCCGCCCAACACCAAGCGGTACGAAAGGTCGATGTCTTCGCCATACATGAAAAACGCTTCGTCTAATAGCCCAACTTTATCGAGTGCTTCGCGGCGCATCAGCATAAATGCCCCCGCCAAAACCTCAACTTCATGGTTTTCACGCTCCGAAAGATAGCCTAAGCCGTATTTATTGAATTTTTCGGAATGTGGAAACAGCGCAGACAGTCCGAATACTTTGTAAAACGCCACTAACGGCGAAGGGAAACCGCGTTTGCTTTCGGGCAAAAATCGGCCGCTTCCGTCAATCATTCTAATACCGAGTCCGCCTGCTTCAAGGTGCGCTTCCATGAAAGCAACCGTTTTCTGAAACGTGTCTTCCTGCACAACGGTATCGGGATTCAGCAACAACACATATTTCCCGCTACTGATTCGGATAGCCTGGTTATTCGCAATGGAAAAGCCCGGATTATGCTTATTTTCTACCAAAAC
>JBEEMU010000151.1:0-2531 GCA_041192485.1 Bacteroidota bacterium
AAGGAAACAATGAGGGACAAGAAGGAAACAATGAGGGACAAGAAGGAAACAATGAGGGACAAGAAGGAAACAATGAGGGACAAGAAGGGTTACGGCAAAGGCAATGTTTTCTTAAAAAAGATGAACAATTTTTATTCGTTGGAAAACGCCTACACCCTTCGCAAGCAAAACAAAGGGCAGGTTTACCGCATCGGCGACAAGCTGAATACGGTGAAGGAAGTAGATGTAGAAGGGCAAAAAAATGTGTTGATGGTTGCTTATTCGTAAATTTTTTATAAAAAATGCCCTACTAAATAGTAGGTAGGCGAAGGCTTTGACGATACTATTTTTGTAAAAATACCAAACCGCGTGATAGCTAACCTTTATCGTCAGTATTTTATTCGCATCATAGACCAAATCCTACTCTAAATTTAACTAACTCACATTTTATAATTCATCTACTTTTATCATGGCAGACGCATTAGTTAGCGTAATTATGGGTAGTAAGTCAGATTTGGGTGTCATGCAAGACGCAGCTCAAATCTTGGAAAACTTTAATATCCCTTTCGAAATCAACATCATTTCGGCGCACCGAACGCCCGAACGCATGGCAACGTATGCACACGGCGCACATAGTCGCGGCATCAAAGTCATTATTGCTGGCGCAGGTGGCGCGGCGCATTTACCTGGCATGGTTGCGGCGATGAGTCCGTTGCCCGTTATCGGTGTGCCTATCAAATCGGCGAATAGCATCGACGGCTGGGATTCTATTCTATCCATTTTGCAAATGCCCGCAGGTATTCCGGTGGCAACTGTCGCGCTAAATGGCGCAAAAAACGCCGCCTTATTAGCCGCTCAAATACTTGGCTTGGGCGACCCCGTTTATTTCCAAAAAATAGTGAAATACAAAAAAGACTTGCAAAAAAGCGTCATCGAGGCGGCGGAAGAAATAGAAGAAGACGGTTATAAACGCTATTTAGACAAATATTCGAAAGACTAATGAAAAAACTTAGGCTCATCATCGAACGCGAGTATCTCACGCGAGTTCGTAAAAAATCATTCATTCTCACGACGCTTCTTGCGCCTGTGGGTATCGCCGTGTTTGCGGCGGTCGTGTCCGTTATTTTTAGTTACCAAAGCGACGCGCTAAAAATCATTATTCGCGACGATGCCGCATTATTGGCTAATCAAATGCCAAATAACGACGATAAAGGCTTGTCGTTCGAGTTTGATAACACAAAAACACCAATAGATTCGCTCGTTAAACACAAAAATGGGTTTGATGGTGTGCTGTTCATTCCGAAATTAGATAGCCTAAACAATATCAGAGGCATCGCTTATTACTCCGAAAAACCCTTGGGTTTGCTTACGCAAGAACTCATCGAGCGACAGCTTACGCATTGCATTCGCGATAAGAAAATTGCTGACGCAGGCTACGACAAAGCGATTTTGAAGAGCTTGGAAACCAATATTCGCATCGAGCAACGCACCACCGAAAAAAGTGAAGACAAATCGGCCAAACAACTCATCGCTACGGCGGTTGGTGGCATCATGGGTTTTCTCATTTACATCATACTCATCGTGTATGGCACAATGGTCATGCGGAGTGTGTCGGAAGAGAAAACTTCGCGGATTGTGGAGGTCATGATTTCGTCGGTAAAGCCCTTCCAACTCATGCTCGGCAAAATAATCGCGGTGGGTTTAGTGGGCTTGACGCAACTTGCTGTCTGGGGGATTTTAAGCGTGCTTTCGCAAATGGCCATTGCGATGATTTTCCATATCGATGCTTCTAAAATGCCGATGCAGGGTGGGCAAGCCGAAGCCGCAAAAGCCATGCAAGGCAATATGGGCGGCTTAGACATCAATGCCTTGCTCCACAACCTGTCTGACCAAAACTGGTGGCTCATACTCCCGCTTTTTGTCTTTTACTTTTTGGGCGGCTACTTTTTGTATGCTTCGCTGTTTGCCGCCGTCGGTGCGTCGGTTGGCGACGATGCTTCCGACAGCCAAGCACTAACATTTCCAATCACAATTCCCGTCGTTCTCGCTATTTATATCATGTTTGCCGTGATACAAAACCCCAATTCGTCGTTGGCGCGATGGTCGTCACAAATCCCGCTTTTCTCGCCGATTGTGATGCCTGCCCGACTGCCCTTCGGTCCCGAATGGTGGGAAATCGCTCTTTCTGTCACCATTCTCGCCACAACTGCCATCGGAACAGTGTGGCTTTCGGGGCGTATTTACCGCGTAGGGATTCTGCTTTATGGCAAAAAAGCAAGCCTCAAAGAAATAGCTACCTGGATTTTCAGAAGCGAATAAAGACTTATCTCCTAATATCAACCTCATATTGACAGACAAAATTGCAAAGAATGCATCATTCTAAACAAAGCATTTCAATGTTAAGCCAAAGCAATTACTAAATAATTATCGCCCAAAATGTATCACAAATTAGATTCTCTAAAAGGCCAATTGATGACCATGATGGACATGGTGCGTTTGCAATTGACAAAATCGCATAAAGCATTTTTGGAATACGACCTTGCTTTAGTCCG
>JBEEMU010000152.1:0-5239 GCA_041192485.1 Bacteroidota bacterium
TTCACGAATTGCTGTATCGTCATTTCAGGATAGTCCGCCACGCCCATCACTTCTTTTTGTGGTAAAAAGATTTGATTGCGTTTTGACCCACGCAATTGCTCGGACGTAAGCGTCATTTTTATCGCAGGCGACTGGTTCATTTTGCGGCGCAACTGGTCGATATACCAATCTACGGCTAATAGCGACAGATTGACTACGCGCACATCGGTGCGAATGCCCTCTACCTCTTGCGCATACCAAAGCGGGTAAGTATCGTTGTCGCCAAAGGTGAAAATAATGGCGTTCGGGTCGCAAGAGTTTAAGAAATTAGACGCATAATCGCGTGAGCCATAGTGCGAAGCGCGCGTGAGGTCGTCCCAGTTTTGCGTGACCATTAGCAACGGCGCAGTTGCTATCAAGCAAATACTCAAAATAGAGGCGGGAACAGACGGCAATTTCGTGCGCAAAAAGTCGAAGGCTGCTAAGGCTCCCATACCTATCCAGATACAATACATCAACATAGAGCCTGCAACGGCATAGTCGCGCTCGCGTGGTTCGTTTGGCGGCTGATTGCTATAAATAACGATGGCAACGCCCAGCATAATAAACAAACTAAACACGGCGAAGGCTTCATTGCGGCGTTTGCCGAAATGCCAAAACGCGCCCAATAAACCGAATAAAAGCGGCAGTAAGAAGTAAGTATTGCGGCTTTCATCGGTTTTCAAGCGTTCTGGAAGCACTGATTGGTCGAATAAACGGTTATTGTCTAGCAATCCGATACCGCTCAACCAATTTCCATCGGTCGGGTCCCAAGCGAAATAGCCTTGGTTTCCGTTTTGGCGGCCCGCAAAATTCCACATAAAATATCGGATATATTCGTGCCAAATTTGGTAGCGCAAAAAGAATGATATATTATCAACTTGGGTCGGTATTGGCGGGTTGCGGCGGTCATAATTTTGGTTGCCCATCCACAATTCATGCTCATCTACGCGGTCGCTATGCCCGATACGCGGGAAGAGCATTTTATCCGCATTATCGTAAGTATAATCAAATTTCTGGTCCACAATTTCGTAATGGTCGCCCACTTTGCCGTATTTTGGCGAGGTGCTTGTACCCGTAGGTTGCGCCAAGAAGTGCGGGCCATACACTAACGGGCGGTCGCCATATTGCTCGCGGCTAAGGTACGACACCAAGCTAAACGGGTCCGACGGGTTATTCATATTAATAGGTGTGTTCGCATTTGCGCGAATCATAATCATCGCATACGTCGAAAAGCCTAATAGAATGAAGGCAAAGCCCAATACGCCGAGTTCTAAATTGCGGCTATTAGTTTGGTTAGCACGGCGCAAGCCAAACACGATGGCCCCAACAATTAATAGCACAAAGATGGTTAAACCCGTTCCGATAGGCAAACCTATAGAGTTGTTGAAAAACAAATCGAAGTTTCCGCCAATTTTAGGCAAATATAAAATGACACCCGACTGTACGAGGCCCAATAAAACAACTCCTACGCCGCCTGCGGTTAACACGCCTTTGAGCGAAACGGATTCGTTCTTTTTGAAGTAATATAATAAAGCCAAACCTGGGAAGGTGAGTAAACTAAGCAAGTGAACGCCTACCGACAAGCCCACCATATAGGCTGAAAAAACCATCCAGCGGTCGTGTTTCGGTTCATCGTTGAGCTGATACCATTTCATCATCGCCCAAATAACGACTGCGGTGAAAAACAACGACATGGCATACACCTCGCCTTCTACGGCCGAAAACCAGACAGACGTGCAGAATGTGCCTGCCAAACCAGCCAGCAAGCCTGCCCCAAGCACAGCATACATTTCGCCGCCTTCGGGCTCGCTATCGCGTCCGCAAAGGGCAATGCGTCCTAAAATGGTGGTAATCCATGCCGTAAACATGGCGGCAAAGGCCGTGCAAATACCCGAAAGTAGGTTTACTGAATAGGCAATATTTGCTTTATCGGAGCTAAATAGCGTGGCAATCCAAGTAAACAAGCGGCCTACCAACAAGAAAAACGGCGCACCCGGCGGGTGAACAACTTGCAATTTGTAGGAACCGCTAATAAATTCGCCACAATCCCACAAGCTGCCCGTAGGCTCGGCGGTGAGGGCATAAGTAACAAAGGCAATCGCAAAAACGAGCCAACCTATGAGGTTGTTAAGTTGTTTAAAACGCATAAAATATGGGTTGTTTTGTGTATAGCAATGGTAAAACAAGAAACTAAAATGTCGTTTTCACTTGCTTTTTCAATCAAACCACAAATGTACGCCGTATTTTCGAATATTTTATAGAAAAAATCCGATAAAAAAGGAAATTAGCTATTTTTTGCCATTTAAGCCGCGTATCTTTTGAAACACAGGAGCTATTATTTAGAGGATAATTGTGGCCTTATATGCCTTATTGCTTCAATTTTACAAGCTGCTTAACTGTTCAACGTATCAACCAAAAGGGAATAATAAACAGTTCAGCTCACATTTCGTCCTTTCCAGTCGTATTTTTTAATAAAATTTGCTAAAACGCCTATAAACGCCAAATAAATAAGGTATAAAAGCTGTGCGGGAAGGAAGGTGTAAAGGCGCAATACATCTAAGCGGTTGAAAAAACGGGCAATTGTTCGCAAATAAAAATAATCAACGATAATTTTTAGCAAAATCGAAATAAAAAAGGCTGAAAAAGAGGTTTGTAAAACTAAAATTCCAAAAAAAGTAAAACAGAGAGTTAAGCAGTACAACCAAACAATACCCAAAACAACGGTTATCATCGGCTTCGAGTAGCTGCGGTTTTTCGTTCCCCAGCGCAGGCGTTGCGCCAGAAATTCGGGAAATTCGTGCTTCGGTTCAGTCAAAATAATGGCTTCGGGGTGTTTTATAAACTGCAAATTATCGGGGTATTTTGCGGCTATTTTATGCAATAAAAAAACATCGTCGCCCGAAGCCCATTGCGCATTATCCGTGTAGCCGCCTACTTCCCAAAAAACACGTCGCGGAAATGCAAAGTTCGCACCGTTGCATAAAAGCAGCGTTTTTGACCGTATTCCCACTGCCGTCACGCCCATCATACCGATAAAATCGAGGGTTTGAAAACGCCCCAATAGGTTTTGCTCGTTATGAAAAATAACGGGCGCGGCTATCGCTTTTGCCTGTGTATTTTGGTAGGAAAAGACGATATGTTGCAACCAATTTCCGGAGGCAGGCAAGCAATCGGCATCGGTTGTGACGATAAGTTCGGCGTTTGTAAATGAAATAGCCTGTGTTAAAGCGGCTTTTTTACCTTCGCCAATAGCGTGTAGCAAGAAAACGGCTTTTGGATGGTTTTTGGCATAAATTGCGGCTATTTCGGCGGTTTCGTCGTCGGAATGGTCGTTTATAAGGATAATTTGCAGTAAATCGAGCGGATAGTTTTGCTGCAAAAGTGCGTCTAATAGCGTAGAAATAGTTGCCGCTTCATTCCGTGCTGCTATCAAAACCGCAACTTGCGTAAGCGGCACAAACGCATCGGGCAATGCGTGAGTTTCTAGATGCCGCCATTCGCGCCAAACGCTAAAAATGATAGCAATATAAGCAAATGTTAGGGCAAATAGGAGAGTTGTTGCAATGATAATTAGTAACGGTCTTGTTCAAAATTAAAATAAAATGCCAAACCCACATTCAAGCTATTAAATGTTTCTTTATAGGTAGTTAAACGCCGCGCATTGAGGGTTGTTATAGGAAAACGAGCGTAATTGATGTCTATATCGGGGGTTGCGCTAAAATAATCGCCATGCAAGCCCATGCTGAACGCGTCGGAAAAGTGAACACGCAAGCCTGCGCCTGCCATCCAGGCTAATCCGCCGCCTGTGCCGCGCCGCTGTACTATCGGCGAGGTCGACGATGCGCTATTGTTTAGGTTTATTTCCATTTCGGGCGTATCCATAGACGCATAGCCGCCTAAGCCGCGAAAGTCGAAAGAAACGGACTCTACGGGAATTGTAATAAAAAGACCGCCGAGTGCATTCCACATTGTGTAGCCGTTTTTAGCGGTGACAGCGGCATCGGGCGCATTGAATGACGAGCGATAGCCCGCAGTCAAGTTTTCGGTACTCGCCGCATCATACATCGAGTAAGAGCCTAAGCCACCTATGCCGAAATTAGGCGAAAAGTAGTAGCAGCCCTGTACGCCTGCGTTCCAGCCCGACCCCGCCGAAAAACCTGCGGCATTATTAGCATAGTCCGTTTTTGTATAATTAGTGTTCAACAACATCGAGTAGTTGCCAAATAAACTAACAAAACTGGGAGCTTTTGCATAATAATCACGCGCTGAAAGTGCGGTGTAGCGTTCAGTATTTTGCGCGAAAAGGCTGGTTGCGAAAACAAGCGGAAGAAGAAACGCGAGATTTTTTTTTTTCATAAGGTGATAATTAAATCAATTCTAATTTATAGCCCATGAAAGCTAAAAGCAAAATAAGTCCGCCAACAATAATTCGGTAATAGCCAAAAAATTTAAAACCATATTTTGTTAAAAAGCCTACAAAAAACTTAATTGCGGCAATTGCGACTAAAAAAGCGACTACATTGCCGATAGCAAATAGCTGCCATTGCTCGCCTGTGATAGCCCCATTGTGTTTGTAAAAATCGTATAACTCTTTGAGTGTTGCGGCGGCCATCGTAGGAACAGCGAGAAAAAACGAAAATTCGGCTGCCGTTTTGCGGTTCACGCCCTGCACTAATCCGCCGATAATTGTTGCAGCCGAACGAGAAACGCCAGGAAGCATCGCAATTATTTGAAAACAGCCAATAAAAAAGGCTTTTGTATAGTTAATAACGGTATTATTATCGCTTAAAAACGGTATTTTTGCTATTATATTGTCTATAAAGTGGCTTTCGCCCAATAAATTTGTACCGCCTTCTGCGGTTTCGTTTTTGGCAAACCAATTATCTATAAAAAGCAAAATAATGCCGCCCAATAGCAAATCAATAGCAACGATAATTACGTTTTCTAAGGCAGCATCGATGTATTTTTTCAATAAAAGTCCTGCAAATACCGCGGGAATAAACGCCACGACTAATTTGGCATAAAAGCCGATTGATTGAAAAAAATAGTTCCAATACAAAACAACTACCGATAATATTGCGCCAAATTGAATACCAACGGTAAATAATTTGGTAAAATCGTCGGATTTCATACCCATCAGAGCCGTGCCGAGCATAATATGCCCAGTCGAGGAAATTGGCAAAAACTCGGTAATGCCTTCTATTATTGCCAAAATAAT
>JBEEMU010000153.1:0-4004 GCA_041192485.1 Bacteroidota bacterium
ACAAGTGCTTTCGAGTGCCGAAAACCGTCAAAAAAGCATTTTACTCATTGGTTTTACAGATAATTTGGGCAATCCTGCTAAAAATATCACGCTTTCCACGCAACGCGCCCAAAGTATGCAAAACGAATTTGCTAAATTTGGAGTGAAAACAGAAATATTCGGCTTCGGACAAGCCCTACCTATCGCCAGCAACGCAAACCCTATCGGGCAAGATAAAAATAGACGGGTAGAGGTTTGGCTAAAATAAGCAGAGTATATAAAAATAAGCACGGTTTTGAAACCTGTTAAATAAGGCACTCTGAGGTAATGATAACTGTGTTTATCTTGCCGCAGGCGCTTAATGGTACTTACTTTTTTTTATTTAATAACAATTTAACTAATTTTAATTTTTTTATGAAGTATTTAATTTTAACAATTAGCCTTCTTGGTTTGCTCGCTTGCGGCGGCAAACAAGCAAAAACCGAAGCAGCTGCGGGTGCTGAAACAACAGCAGTTGCGCCAAGCGGCGATGTAGCAAAAATGCTCGAAGGCAAATGGCAGTCAGTCGAAGATGCGAAAGCTGTAAAGGAAATTGGCGGCGGCAAAATCGTTGATATTTATGAAGGTAAAAAGATGACTACGAACAAATTTGAGTTTTCGGCAGACTGTTCGGGCAACGCTTGCGCAGAAGGAAAAACGGCAAAAGGCTGCTTTTCATCGGCAGGCGAATTCGACATCGAGTGTTTTAGCGTTATCAACGTTTCCGACACCGAATTGGAAGTTTCGCTGGTTGGCGGAGCCGGAAAATCTAATCATTATAAAAAAATGAAGTAGCCGCTTTCCTAAGATTGTGGCTTATTCCTATTTTGGAAACCTATAACGCTCTGGTTTATGGGTTTCCGAAATAGGGGTAGGAACGTGTTTATTTAAAACTTGAATTTAAAACTTGAATTTAAAACTTGAATTTAAAACTTAGTAGCGTTTCAAGTTAATTGTGACGGATAAGGTGCGTAGCACTGGCATCTCGGTAGCCTAAATAGCAAAATGAAATCGTCAAGGTGCGTATCACCGACATCTGAATACGATGGAAATTAGCGTTGCAAAATTAGATGTCGGTGCTACGCACCTTGTTCTATTTATATATTTTTTTTCAACATAACATTTCCTAAATGATTGACGTAATTCTGGGCTTACAATGGGGCGACGAAGGCAAAGGCAAAATAGTCGACTTTCTCGCAGAAAAATATGACATTGTAGCTCGTTTTCAAGGCGGACCAAACGCAGGGCATACCCTTAAATTCGACGGTAAAAAATTCGTCTTACACACCGTTCCTTCGGGTATTTTCCGTCCGCATTTGCTCAATCTTATTGGCAATGGCGTGGTGTTGGACCCCATAACCTTCGAGCGCGAATTGCTGAATTTAGACACCGCAGAGGTGGAGTATCGCAGCCGCTTATTAGTCGCTAAAAAAGCGCACCTTATTCTACCGTCGCACTGCCTGCTCGATGCAGCGTCGGAATCCGCAAAAGGGAAGAACAAAATCGGCTCTACCCTAAAAGGTATTGGCCCTACTTATATGGACAAAACAGGCAGGAATGGTCTGCGTGTAGGCGATATTCTACTCCCTAATTTCCAAGAAAAATACACGGCTTTGCGCGAAAAACATATTGCAATGGCACGGCATTTATACCATTTTGACCTCCATACTTTCAACTTGGAAGAGCGCGAAACGGCGTTTTTCAAAAGTGTAGAAGTTTTAAAATCATTGCAATTAGTTGATGGCGAGTATTTTATAAATAAAGCCCTTCGCAGCGGAAAGCGCGTATTAGCCGAAGGCGCACAAGGCTCGATGCTCGATGTCGATTTTGGAACTTACCCTTTCGTCACGTCTTCTAATACAATTACATCGGGCGTTTGCAGCGGTTTGGGCGTTGCGCCGCAAACGATAGGCGAGGTAATCGGTGTCACAAAAGCCTACTGCACACGCGTAGGCAGCGGTCCGTTCCCGACCGAGCAAGACAATGAAATCGGTGCCTTTTTGCGCGTAGAAGGCGGCGAGTTTGGCGCAACGACGGGCCGTCCGCGCCGCTGCGGTTGGATAGATTTGCCGCAGCTAAAATACACGATTATGCTTAACGGCGTAACGCAGCTTTGTATCACAAAAATCGATGTATTGAATAAATGCGAAGACGTGCAAGCCGCCGTTTCCTACAATTATCACGGCAGTACTTCCGACGAATTGCCTTACGATATTTGCGATATTGAAATAAACCCGAATTATGTTTCGTATAAAGGCTGGCAAACGAGCCTCGATGGTATTACTACTTTCGCCGATTTGCCACAAACAGCCCAGTTTTATCTGCAATTTTTAGAAACAGAATTGGATACGAAAGTGTCTATGGTTTCAACAGGCCCCGAACGGGAGAAATTGATTTTGAGGTAGGTTTTTGACGCAGATTTTTAACAAACAGCAAACAACGATTCAAAAAAGAAAAATCGCCACCTATATTTTTTCATGTTAGCAACAACAAACTTTGAATTTTCGCAGCAAACGGCGGTTTATCATGGTAAAGTGCGTGATGTTTATACCATAAATCACGATATTTTAATTATGGTGGCGACCGACCGTATTTCGGCGTTCGACCATGTTTTACCAAAACCTATTCCGCATAAAGGGCAGGTTTTGAACCAAATAGCTGCCCATTTCTTAGCTGCAACCCGCGATATTCTGCCAAACTGGGTGCTGGCTTCGCCCGACCCGAATGTCACGATTGGCCATGCCTGCCAACCTTTTAAAGTGGAAATGGTCATTCGCGGCTACCTGACTGGACACGCTGCACGCACTTACACGAGCGGCAACCGAATGCTCTGCGGCGTAAAACTGCCCGAAGGCTTGCAATTAAACGATAAACTGCCTACGCCCATCATCACACCTACTACAAAAGCATCGGAAGGGCATGATGAGGATATTTCACGAACCGAAATTTTGGCACAAGCTCTTGTTAACGAAAGCGATTATAGTCAGTTAGAGTATTATACACAGGCTCTTTTTGCCCGTGGCACCAAGATGGCGGCCGAACGCGGCTTGATTTTGGTGGATACAAAATACGAATTTGGTAAAAAAGACGGCATTATCTATCTCATCGACGAAATTCACACGCCCGATAGTTCGCGCTATTTCTACGCCGAAGGATATGCCGAACGGCAAGCAAACGGCGAAGAGCAACGCCAGTTGAGCAAAGAATTTGTCCGCGAATGGCTTATCGCAAACAGCTTTCAAGGCAAAGAAGGGCAGGCTATGCCCGAAATGCCCGACGAGTTTATCAACAAAATAACAGCGCGTTATATCGAGCTTTTTGAACAAATTACAGGCGATAATTTTGAGAAAGCACAAACAAACGATATTTTGAACCGAATAGATACCAATATTCGAGCGTGGATAGAAGCCAATAAAAGATGTCATATAAAAGCTTCGTAGGAGCTTAAACGATGTCAACAAAGCCTACTTGTCCTCAAATATATCTAAAACTTACACGTTTCAGCGTGTCCTTATAATCCACATCATAAAAATATGTTTTTTCTATTCGTTTTAATATACCATTTTGTCGCAGGTTTTGGCTTGGCGCAAATATTCCCAAAAGCAGACGAAGCAAGCTGGAAGGCTTATGTTCCCGTGCTTAACTTGCTTACCGCCTTCAAAATTGTGGGTCGTCCTACTTGGCATTTGGTTTGGTTTTTTCTGCCGATAGTCAATCTTTTCTATTGGTGCTACCTCCTCATTGAACTGGCAAACAGCTTCGGGCGATTCGGCTTTTTAGAGCATCTTTACGCCTGCATTGCGCCTTTTGCCGCCTTTTTCCAGTGGGGAAAAGATAAAGAAAGTCGCTATTTAGGCCCCGATTACACTAAATGGGTAGCCTACCACGACGGCATGAAATCCGCCCTTAGTACTGGCGACAAAGCGGCGCAAAATCGCCTAATCCGCGAGTACCCACAATACCAAAAAGATACCATGCGCGACTGG
>JBEEMU010000154.1:0-11518 GCA_041192485.1 Bacteroidota bacterium
TTAAAGCAAATCTTATTTTTGGCGTAGGTGACGGCGATGCAAAAGCAGAAGTTGCCGCTATCTATAAAAAAAATAACCTAACAGAAGCTCTCGCCAAAAACCTAAATTCGCATAATTTATACCTACAAACCCAAGTTTCGACGGGTATTTTGGGCGAATTGTCGCTTTTTCTACTGATTTTTGCTCCGCTTTGGCAGCGTAGGAACAAACAGCGAACTCTTGGAACGTCAGAGCTTAGTCCTTCGGGGCTTAGTACGCCACAACCAACGCAACTTATCTTTTTTTGGTGCTTCTTGTTTGCTATTTTCGGCTTGACCGAATCTCTCTTAGAAGTGCAGCGCGGAACGCTTTTTGTTGCTTTCTTTTTCAGTCTTATCTCTATCTTACAAGAAAAAAATGAACCTTAAATTTACAGGTACTGGCGTTGCCTTAGTCACGCCTTTCAAAAAATTTGCCGTTGATTTCGACGGATTAGCAGCCGTCATCAACCATGTAATTGACGGCGGTGTGGATTATGTTGTGTCGCTCGGCACCACAGGCGAACCCGTTACGATGACCCCTGCCGAACAACTTGCCGTTTTGGAATTTACTATCAAGCAAGTCGCTGGGCGATGCCGCATTGTAGCAGGTTTTGGCGGCAATAATACCGCAAAATTGCAAGAAGAAATCGGCGCATTTCATTTTGAGGGCGTTGATGCGATACTTTCGGCAAGCCCTGCCTATAACAAACCAACACAGGAAGGTATTTATGCACACTATATGGCATTGGCAGAAACTGCGCCGCGCCCCATTATTTTGTATAACGTGCCTGGCCGCACAGCTTCTAATATGGCCGCCGACACAACTCTGCGTTTAGCAGCGCAAGGCATCGCGCATTTCGCAGGAATGAAGGAAGCGAGTGGCAATTTAGCGCAAGTAATGGCTATAAGCAAGTATAAACCCGCCGACTTTGCCTTGATTTCGGGCGACGACAACCTCACGCTGCCGATGATGAGCGTGGGAGCAGAGGGCTTGATTTCGGTAACGGCCAACGCTTTTCCGCATCAAGTTAGTAAAATGGTAGCGTTCGCAACGGCAGGTGATTTTGCGGCAGCTCGCCAATTTCATTTTTCATTACAAGATATGACCGATTTGTTTTTCATAGACGGCAACCCCGCAGGGGTGAAAGGAGCCTTAGAACAACTCGGTATTTGCTCGAACGAGGTGCGTCTTCCGCTTTTACCGCTTACCGAAAAAACGGCCGCAGCCATCGCAAGCGAATTATTGAGCGTCTGCGGTAAATCGTAAGATTAAGGAAAGTCAAAATAAAGACGGTTTTAAAGCCCTGTTTTTTAGGGCTTCAAAACCGTCTTTATTTTAGGTCAATCACTAAGGTTAAAAACTCCAAGATGGTAATTTTTTTGTCATGTTGTAAATGTATTAGGGAAAGCATTTGATGCAATTTGAGCGAATCTCTTACATAATCTATGCCTTTCTCATAAAAATCTATTTCTTTATTTTCATAAGATACGTTCATAACGCATTTTATTTTATCAATGATATTAATGTAATTCGCTTTATTTAGGCGCGAACCAAGGGTTTTTCCTGCTGCGGCTTTGTTCAAGGGTTTTAAAGGTGCGCCCTTCCCAAATACCTTGCCTTTGAAATATTTTTGAATGGGAATGTACATCTCCGAATTCTGTTGGCTGTTTTTATATAATTCGTTGCAAATATCAAGTGATTCTACTCGAATTGCATCGCGCCCGAAATGCATATCGAAAAAAGTAAGAGCCAACAGCGCACGTTGCACCGAATTGACCATGATCAATACTTCGGTCTGCGTAATTTCCAGTTTGCCGAGCAGCCAAAAGTCGTTCGGCGGCGGCGGCATCGTCATGCCGTGCGGTATTTTCAGCACCTCGTCGGTAAATTTCCAATGAATTAAATCCTCGTCATTCGGGCAATACTTAATACATTTTATCGTATTTACCTTGATTTCGAGCTGTTTGCCATCGAGTATTTTATAACGCAAACGCACAGGTTGCATCGTTTCATTTGCCGAATTTAGGCAAGGGATAATATCGTTTTTTGGTTCCATCTATTTAGCTCTATTTTTAGTTGTCGATTGTTTCTTTCCCGACAATCTCTGCAAACCGAGTGCCGAAAAAGCCTTGATACACCGCAATAACTATCCTTTCATTCGGCTTTAACGTGTTATAAATCGTCGAAGTCGTGTATAGCGAAGTCGAGTCGAAAATCGCTTCGTTGCTTTGAATGTCCACCCTGTATTCACTTAGTACAAAACTTTTTACATGATGACTCAATTCCGTTATATCAGCCTTGTGAATCTTGGGTGTAGAGCGGTCGAGGGAGATATTAAGGGCTGTAAAAACACCGAAAGCGTACACCCAGCAGCCTGCCCAAAGTGCAGCAATGTTTTTGAAATAGTCGAAATTTGGTTGCTTGGAGTTAAAATCGTTGCTAATAAAGTATATTAAAAGCGATAAAACAACACTAAACCCCAAGCTAAACCACAAGCCACGACTATAATCGAGCAGATTGACCGTAATAGCCAGCGGTATAAGCAAGCCAATAGGAGCCGATAAAAATACGCCACCTAAATCAGGTTTGACAGTGTTGTTGGTTTCTAAAAGTTTTACCAAACCTTTCGACCGATAATGAATAGCAAGCCCTGCGATTGGAAAAAAAATCAAATACCAACCCCATACTAAATACGGTTTTGAATCGAAACACATCAAAAATAGAATACCAATAGCTCCAAAAGACAAACTTTCGCTAACTCTTTTGAAAAAATGCAGCCGCCTTTCGCGGTCTTCGATGGTTGCTCCGTGTGCTTCGTCGGTGAGAATAGCTTGGCGCGATTCTCTTTTATCAGCCTCTTCTAAATTTGGATACAACATAAAATATCCCCGCAATTCCAAAGCGCCTATCCAGTTATTATCATTTATAGTTATCGTTGTTTCGCCACTATGCGATTCAAGCGTAAACGCAGTACGTCCATATCCAAGCTCTTTCACTCGATAGCCTTTTATATCCTTAAAATGCAAAATCTGCTTGCCGAAAGACGTATAGCTCGTAATTTTTTCATCATCTATAATGACTTTGCAGCGATACACATATAACGCTAAAAAAACGCCCCAATAACCCAAAAAAGTTGCCATTCCGATTGATAGCCAAAAACCGATTCCATCTATATAAAACAACGCAATAGCTAAACCAATCAGCGCAACTGCGCCAACTGATGCAAAAATTTCGAGTCCTTCGCTTAATTTATATATTTTTTTTGACATATTTTCTAATAGAAGGAGTAGTGACTAAATAATCACGGTTTTGAAGCCCTGTTAAGTAGGGCATTCTGAGGGAATGATAACCGTGTTTATTTTGCCACAGGCGCTTAGGGCTTAGGCAATTATTTTCATAATACAAAAAAAATAATAGGAATTGTTTAGCTCTGCGATTTAAACAAAGTTTAAACACCTCTTGCTTCCTCTTTTGTAAAGCAGGCTCTGCGAAAGGCTGCGGTAACTCTGCGGAAAGGCTGCGTTTAAAAAATAAGGCTGCGTTTCAACCACAAACCGCCTAAACAGTTGCAATTAATATTTTGAATGGGGCGATTTTTCGTAAGCCGCCTGCCGCATTTCCGACATCAAATCGAACATTGTGAGCTGCGTTTCGCCTTGCAAATGCCTTAATGCTAAGGTTTGTGCTAATTTCAAGGTGTATTTCACGCTTTCGATGCCGTCTTTGCTATAAAAGGTAACTTTTTTGTTTTCAAAAATTGGTTTCTTTTCGTTTTGCACAATTGCTGCCAATTGTTTTCTGTTTTTTTCGCGCGGTTTGTCTTTTTTACTACCATTTAAAATAGTATCCACAAATTCCTGCACGGTATTGCTGTCTTCGAAGGTTTTATTTTCAAAAAAAGACTCGATGACGCTGTAGCGAAGGCTGTTTTTTTCGCTATTTTTATACAGTTTATTACAAACGTCCATGGTTTCTACCGAAATGACTTTACTACCGAAATGTTTATCGAAAAACAAGATGGCGAAAGCGGCTCGCTCTATCGAGTTTACGATGACTAACACTTCGGTTGCTCTAAGCTCTATGTTGCCGAGCAAGACCGAAGTTTCGGCAAACGGCGGCAGGCTCATGCCGTGCTTCATTTGCAACACTTCGTGGGCGGAAGTCCAGAATAATAAAGCAGCTGGCTCCTTCTTTTCCAAACATTTCAGCGTGGCTATCCTTGCTACCATTTCCCGTTGGTTCCCTATTTTATAGCGCAAACGAACGGGTTGCATAATTTCTGCGGCCTCATTATAACAAGGCAAAACAGGTTCTTTTTGTTCCATTTTTTTATTTTCTAAAATCTATTTATACTCTACTAAGTACCTGGGTATAAATAAACGCTATTTTGCATCGTGCTAAACCCACGGTTTTTGGGTGTTTATAATAGCGTTTATTTTGTCGCAGGTGCTTACTTACAGCGTTTTGAGGTATTTTATAATAGTGTTTATTTTGCATAGTCCCTTAACACACACGACGCATATTTAAATATATTGCAGCATATCGGATACCATCGCATCTAAATCGTAGGCGGGTTGCCATTTCCAATCCGTGCGAGCCGCCGAATCATCGATGCTTTCCGACCAAGAACGCGCAATATTCTCTCGAAAGTCGGGTTTGTACTCGATGGTAAAACTTGGAATGTATTTCTGAATAGCTTGCGCTAACTCGGCGGGTGTGAACGAAAATGCGGCTAAATTATAGGACGTAGAAACGGTCAGCTCTTCGCGTGGCGCGTCCATGAGGTCGAGCGTAGCGCGTAGTGCGTCGGGCATATACATCATTGGCAGGCGCGTGTCGTGGTTTAGGAAACAGGTATAATGTCCCGTTTGCTTTGCTGCGTAGAATATTTCAATGGCATAATCGGTGGTGCCGCCGCCCGGTTTTGTTTTATAGCTAATCAGCCCAGGGTAGCGCAAGCTACGCACGTCTAAGCCTTTTTTTTGCCAAAAATAGCTGCCCAATAATTCGCCCGCCACCTTCGTTACCCCATACATGGTGGCGGGTTCTACGGAGGTGTATTGCGGCGTGTTTATTTTAGGCGTAGTGTCGCCAAAAACGGCGATGCTACTGGGTATAAACACGCGCTTGACGTGGAGGTCGTGGGCGGCTTCCAATATTTTGAGCGAGCCATTCACATTTATTTGCCAAGCAAGGCTTGGGTGTTGCTCGCCACGCGCCGACAGAATGGCCGCTAAATGGTATATTTGCGTCACATCGTTTCGCAAAAGAATCGATTTTAGCCGCAAATCGTCCTGCACATCGAGTATTTCGAACTCGGTCAATTGCTCGCGTGGGCTGCTTACGTCGGTAGCAATCACGCGATGCCCGCGTTTCAGTAAAGCAAGCGTCAATTCTGTGCCGATTTGCCCATTCGCACCTGTAATTAAAATGGTTTCCATGAGATGGATTTTGGTGTTAATTTGATTTTTTTAACGATACAACCGCCCTTCGTCTATATAATCGGCTACCTTTTCAGGAACTAAGTAGCGAATAGATTTCGCATTTTTCAAGGCTTCGCGAATAAATGTAGCCGAAATTTGCATTTGCGGCACGTCGTAGAGCAGCCGAATATTGCGATGATTGGCCAGCGGCGTATCGGCGTTTATACTCGCGTCGGGGCGAGCATAAACATAAATAAGGTAATTTTCTAAAAGCACCTCATAGTTTTTCCATTTTGGCAAAGACATAAGGTTGTCGCCGCCCATAATAAGCGAGAACTCGTGTTGCGGATACAGTTCGGTCAAATACGCCAGCGTGTCGACGGTATAAGAGGGCTGCGGCAACTTCATTTCTATATTCGATGCGCGTAGCTTCCTATTGCCCTCTACGGCGAGTTGTGCCATATTCAAGCGGTCGCGGTCGCGAGCCAAGGTTGTTTTCTCCTTCAACGGATTATGCGGCGAAACAACTAACCAAACCTGCTCTAAATCGGTGTATTGCGCCATGTAATTTGCCAAAATTAAATGCCCCGTATGAACAGGGTTGAACGACCCAAAAAATAAACCAATACGCATAAGATGAACGGAAAGAGGAGGAGGTGATGAAAGATGTAAAATGTAGATGAACGGAGTGAACCTGTGTAGTAGCAGATGTTGGTAGAAAAATATAACAGAAAAAGGTGTATGATGCCGTTGGTATCGCAGTGTTTTGAGCTACGCTCGGTCACTACGTTCATCTACAGCATCAAAAAACGGCCATTTTCAACGATTTTCTTCCAACCTAAAAGCCCTACGGACTAATACACATAAGGGTTAAAGAACAACCCGATAATTCCGTTTCTTATTCAAAAGTCGAAAATCTAAACGCTAAAAATCGAAGGTCTATAAGTCGAAAAGGCTAAAAGTGAAAGGTCGAAAAGCTAAAAGTGTCAAAAAAGCCTGTATTTTAGCGCAAAGATACACCAAGTTCGCTATCTTTTTAATATTTAATGAAAGGTTTAGGCAAAGAAAGTACCAAAATTCCAAAAACTGTCGTACTTTTGTGCTTGTAAAATACGCTTTTAAACCCTTCTGTATGTACGATATTATCTTAGCTTTCATTTCGGCTTTCTTTATTACCTATACGGCCATACCCTCTATCATCAAGATTTCGCACGTTAAGCACTTGATGGATAAACCTGGCGAACGCTCGTCACATTCCACCAGTATTCCGACGCTTGGCGGACTGGGCATATTTGCAGGGCTGATTTGTTCGGTCATGTTCTGGACACCGTTCTCTGTGTTTAGCGGCTTGCAATACATCTTGTGCAGCATTATTATTATCGCCCTTTTGGGCGTGAAAGACGATATGATACCGCTTACGCCACGGGTGAAATTATTAGGTCAGATAGTAGCGGCGGGTATTTTAGTGGCAAAAGCAGATGTTCGCCTCACCAGTTTATACGGAATTTTCGGTATCCACGAGTTGCCCTACTGGTTTAGCGCGGCTTTCTCCATTTTTGTTATTATCGTTATCAATAATGCGTTTAACCTAATAGATGGCATTAATGGTTTGGCAGGCAGCCTCACATGCGTGGTTTGCGCCACCTTTGGCATCTGGTTTTATAGGGTCGACCAAATCTCGCTCGCCGTGCTTGCTTTCGCCTTAGTGGGCGCAACCGTTGGCTTTTTAAAATACAATTACACGCCCGCCAAAATATTCATGGGCGATACGGGGTCGCTCGTTGTCGGATTAGTGTGCAGTATTCTTACCATAAAATTTATAGAACTAAATAAAATATTACCTACCGACATCGCCATAAAATCGGTGCCAGCAGTAGCTATTGGCGTGTTGATTGTGCCATTATTCGATACACTTCGCGTGTTTTCGCGCCGTATTTTAAACGGAAAATCGCCCTTTCACCCCGACAAAACGCATATTCATCACTTACTGTTAGACGTAGGCTGCTCGCACATGCAAGGAACTATTTGCTTGATTATCGTGAATGTTCTTTTTGTTGCCTTTGTTTTCAAGTTTCAATGGATAGGCGCGTTGCCGCTTATTTTGTTATTACTGGCAATAGCACTCATCGGCTCGCAAACCCTGTTTTATTTTGCTAATAAACGCCACTCAAGAGCAATGGCAACTTCATAAAAGCTACTTTATTTCAAATATACAACCATCATCACTTACACCATTACATGAAAAAAATCCTTTTTCCTGCCGCACTTTTGCTTTGTTTGGCTACCAACTATACAAATGCTCAAAGCAACGATTTGCGCAATGCCATCGGTGTTGCAGCTATGTGGAATGACTATTCCGCGCCAATTAAAGATGCTGAATACTTTGATTTCGGGCCCCAAAAAACGTATGGGCAAGAGTTTTGGTATGGACGCTATCTTTCGCCTTCATTCAACCTTAAAGTGCCCGTGAGTGTCAGTAAAATAACCTATCCGAATGGCGCAATTGTCAATCAAATGCCCGTTGGTGGTTATACTAACTCTACGGCTTTAACGCTTGATGCTCAATTGCACTATAAGTTTAATAATGGGTATGTTTTAAAAGAAAACTCATTGGTCGCCCCGTATCTTTATTTGGGCGTTGCGGCAGTAGGCGGAATGTATGATAAATCATTGCCTAACGACTATGATATTTATTTGCCATTCGGCGTGGGTTTCAAATTTCAAATACCCGAAGGCGTGAACGTCATTGCGGAAGCCGGCTATCGCCGCAGCATTACCTTAGATAAACACAACTTTTTGCTAAAAGCAGGTATTGAAATGCCATTCGGACAAGCAAAAGACCGCGATGGCGACGGCATTAGCGATAAAGACGACGCTTGCCCCGATATTCCGGGTTTAGCCGCATTAAACGGTTGCCCCGACAAAGACGGCGACGGCATTGCCGATAAAGATGACGCTTGCCCCGACGTGGCAGGTTTGAAACAATTTAACGGCTGCCCCGATAAATACGGCGATGGCGTAACCGACGCAGAAGACGCTTGCCCCGACGTGGCAGGCTTGGCGGCACTCAAAGGCTGCCCCGATAAAGACGGCGACGGCATCACCGATGCCGAGGACAATTGCCCAGACGTGGCAGGCTTGACTGCACTCAAAGGTTGCCCCGACCGCGACGGCGACGGCATTGCCGACAAAGATGACAAATGCCCCGACGTGGCAGGTTTAGCTTCGCTTAAGGGTTGCCCCGACCGCGACGGCGACGGCATCACTGACGCTGATGATATGTGTCCGGAGGCAGCAGGCTCGGCGGCACTAAGAGGCTGCCCCGACCGCGACGGCGATGGCATTGCCGACAAAGATGACAAATGTCCGAACGAAAAAGGAACAGTCGCCTTGAAAGGTTGCCCTGAGCCTGTAAAAGCAGCTCCTGCGCCCGTAGTCGTTATAGATACGGATAAAGATGGCATCGCCGATAAAGACGACAAATGCCCGACAGAGGCAGGTGTTCGCGAAAACTTCGGTTGCCCCGTCAAAAAAGCAGTTGTATTCTCTTTTGACAATATTCTTTTTGAAACAGGGAAATCGGTGATGAAAGCAGAATCTTACAGCACTTTAGACCAAATAGTGAAGATTATGGCAGAAAACCCAAATCATTTAGCGTCTATCGAAGGCCACACGGATAGCCAAGGAAATCCTGCAATCAACCAAAAACTTTCGGAAGTGCGTGCGAAAGCGTGTTTAGATTATTTGATACGTAAAGGTGTTGCTAAAAGCAGACTAAGTTCAACTGGGTTTGGCGATAAAGTGTCGGTAGCCGATAATAAAACGGCAGAAGGACGCGCTCGCAACCGCCGTGTTGAGTTTAAATTGAGTTTGCCTAAGTAACAAATAAACACGGTTATAATTAACCCAGAACTCCCTATTTAACAGGGCTTCAAAACCGTTACTTATTATATACTACTACTTAATTTTAAACAAGTCTTTTTCAATAAAAAAAACGTTTAGTAAGCTCTTTATGCCTACTAAACGTTTTTTTTTATGCCTTTGAGAAAAACAAAAACAGGCTCAAACAGGGGTTGCATCGTCTAAACCTGAAAAACGCTTCTTTTATTAATCAAAAGCCTTTGGTTTTAAATTTTCATTATATTTTGAAATAAGCATTTTTTCTTGGTAATAGTCAAATCCTGCATTGCAAGAAGGCCATACTTTATTTATATCATCGGTTTCTCTGTCACCTTTAATTTTTTTTAAGTCAGGAAATAAATCTGGAGATGTTTTCTGCCTGTTAAACAAAGTAATATCATATATATTCGTTTCTAAAAGCTTCTCAATTAGATTTCGTCCTATAAAATGAGTGCCTCCTAAAATCAATATTTTGTCCATAGGTTTGACGTATTTGGAGTGTCGTTAGTGGTTACAGTTAACGTTTCTGGGGCTTGGATGTGGCGGATTTTTTTAGCATAAAAGTTCAATAGAATTACGGCTGTTGAACTTTGTATAAGTGTATCATAGCAGCAATTCTGTTCCCGTTTTGCCAAGCCGATGGTAGTGGTTTGGCTTTTTTCGTGCTGTAAATAGCTATCAGCGGAAACTTTGTCCAACCAGTTTGTTCTATCAGGTCAAGTTCTGCTTGATTTACAGGTCTATAAAGATAGGTTGTATTATTTTTTTGCATTGTATTCAAGTCTTTGTTTGATGAAATTATTTAAAAGTTTCTGTTTGTCTTTTTTCGTCTATTATTTGTAGCATTACTTTTTATTTTATGCTGTTTTAAAAATTAATGCTTGCTATTCGTGCTAAATTTTTATCTGAAATCATTTTTTGGATTTAGTTTGCTATTAGTTTCATTATCACTGTCGCAATTATGGAGAACATTGTTCGTAATTGTCAATTAGATAAGGTACTCCGATGGTATCAAGTGCCGTAGCTCCTTTAATTGCAAAGTTACCTTTACTGTCCTTTATGATTGAGTTTATGTCGCTATATGGAATATTGATTGTTGGGGTATTCAATTGCTCTCTTGTTATTCCGTCCTCCGAAATACTTAATTTGTAACTTTCAAATAATAATTTTTGCTTGTTAATGCTGCTATAGATACTCAGGCTAAGTGCCGCCAAACTAATTGGAATTACGCTTGAAAGTACACTCATTTGGCCGTCTTGTCCAGTTGAGTTGAAAACAAAAACCCCCATAACAACAGCAAAACCCTTGTTATGCGTTTGACTTTTTATGTAAAATATAATATTCACAAATACAAAGGTATTCCCTTGAACTTTTTCTTTAATTTATTCTTAAGTTGCATGTCTAATTCTATTAAACTATCAAGGTCGGATAACCAGTCAGGAATATTTTCAATGTCATTAAATGATAAATTTAAAGATTTTAAGTTAGTCAATATTTTAATTTCATCTGGAATTTTTGTCAATGATTGCGAAGACAAGTCTAAAATGAAAGCTTCTTTTGGCGATTTTACAGCTTCAGAAATTGTTCTGTACACTTTGTACCTTTGAAGGTTTTTGGGCGCAACAGACATGGTAACTGAATTGTCTGAATGAGAGAAAGCAACATTCTCATTTACAATGGTCATTTCAATTGATTCCGTCTTTATTTCTTGTGTTTTAGTTTTAGATTGACCTACACAGAATTGATAAGATGAACATAGTGTGAAAAAGATGATTATAAATTTCATTGTTTTTTGTGTTTTATTTACGGTTTTTTTAGGGTAATGCACAACGTTTCTGGGGCTTTGTTCGTGCAAAACTATGATGTCAAATGCTGTTTCGAGTTTGTAAACAATAGTACAGCGAAAACTTGCACTAACATGTTGTGCTGTGCGCCGTGGACTTTTTAGGCATATTGATAAGGTTCTTTGTCAATAGTGATTTGTCTAACATTTTCCAACGCTTGCGTCATGTATTTTCTCCAAAATGTCTTGGCAAAAATCCAGGTTATAGGGTAAAGCAACACATTATTTGAATAAAGTGTATAGGTGTATTCAATCAAGATTTTATCTTTATCTATTTCGGTTGTCTGCCACTCGCCAACAAATTTGTTGAACCCTAACATCCACGCTTGAA
>JBEEMU010000155.1:0-2994 GCA_041192485.1 Bacteroidota bacterium
ATCGGCAAGGTGTGCATGATAATCGCCATTCATTCCGAAGCCGAGTAAACACAGAGCCGCAACAATGCCACCTGCGATATAAATGCCTATTGTTTTTTGTTTTGAATCTATTTTATCGCTAAAAACGGCTTGCAAACCAAGCATCGAAGTTGCCGAAATAGTCATTGCTGCCAAGCTCAAAGCCATCGAAACCGAACGAAACTTATTGAACATCGGGAAATGGTCGAATAAGAAATAGTTTAATGTTTCAAAGTTTTTGCCCCAGGCAAGCATCATTGCGACGATTGTTGCGGCAAGCAGCCCCCATTTTAGGGTGCTATCGCTCAACGCCATTCCCAGAAAGAAGAGAAAACAGATGATTGCGCCCAAATAAACGGGCCCAGACGTGAAAGGTTGGTCGCCAAAATACATGAGTCCGCCGAGCTGCTGCTGCAATTGTTCGGGTTGCATTTGTTGCGAAAGCATTTGGTAGCTCTTCATATCGCCGAAATCGTAATTTGACGAAGCTCCTCCGCCTTTATAATTCGGGATTAAAAGTGTCATCGTTTCACCTATGCCGTAGCTCCAGCCAAAAGCATAATCTTTGTCTAAACCCGATTTGCCGCCTTTCGACTTCAAATCGGAAACGCCACGGGTCGTTTCTTGCGTGTATTCGTAGGTGGTCCACAAGCGCGGCACTACCGTTCCGATAGCCAGCAAACTTGCTAAGGCAATAACGGCCGAGCCTTTCGCAAACTCGTCAATCATTTTTTGTTGTACCGCTTCCACAAAAACGGCGATAGCAATAAACACCAAAATAATGGCGAAATAATAGGTTATTTGAATGTGGTTTGCCATGAGTTGCAGGGCAAAAAACAGGGCGGTTATGCCGCCGCCAAGCCAGTATTTGCCTCGCCAAGCCAGCAACATACCTGCTAAAGTAGGTGCTACATAGGCTATTGTGATGATTTTTGTGCTATGCCCAGCTTCCGTGAGTATCACAAAATTCGTCCCGATGCCATAAGCTATTGCGCCGATGAGGGCAATTCGCCAGTCAATTTTTAAGACAATTAACAATAAATAAAGCCCGAGCATACACAGCAAAATGGCGGTATGCGGCTTCGTAATATCGTTGCCCAATAAAAATGCGGTGTAGAAATAACGCACCAAATTACCGCTATTGCGCATCATAATTTGATAGGAAGGCATACCGCCAAACGCCGAATTTGTCCACAGCGGAGCTTCGTCTCCTTTATCCATGTACTCACGGATTTCGTGTTGCATTCCGTAGGCTTGCATATTATCGCCTTGACTTAATACCTGCCCCGTAAGTGCAGGCGAGAAAAAGACAAAAGCAAAAAGCATCATAACGATGAAGGCGACCAAATGTGGCAGCGCAAAATTTGCGTATTTATTGGACATACGGTTTAAAATATGAAATGGTAAATATGAATATGGTTTTTTGAACTGGAATTTAAACAATCATTAATGCTGCCCTTGCCCATCTGGAGCTGCTTCCACTTTTGCGCCTACAACTTGTTTGAAAAAAGTGACACCTGCGGGTGCAAGATAATTGGCTGCAAAGGGTTTCCCGTCTTTTATAAAAACCAAATATTGGTGCAATTGGTCGTCGCCAAAATACAGTTCGGCTTGTAGGGCGATATTGCCTTCGGCCGAATAGAAAATTAGTGCTTTGGGTTTGTCGCCAGTTAGTTTTTTAGCGGCATGGGTTGAAATGTGCATCAAATTGCCTTTTGCGTTGTCGCCGTCGGCGCTCATGCTAAACTCGGCACCAAGAAATGTGTAGTCAATAGTGCTTAAATTTTTAAATAAATACTGCATCTGCTCATTGCTAATGCTGGATAGTTGCTCGCCGGGCGCGTTTGCTACTGCCACATTAAAGGCAGGCGGGTCTTGCACCATTTGGCTCGGCGGCGCGGCGGTTGGTGTGTTTAATTTCACGTTCGACTCGGTGGCAGGTTGTGCATTTCCCGAAAGGGTAAAAAATAATACGCCGAAAAGGAAGATTGTTTTTTTCATGGTAGAATTTTATAAATTTAAAAAGTGTTAATTTTTTCCAATAATTTGACGGAATAAAACCGCACAAAGTTACAACTTTTTTAAGAAATCAAGCGCATAATTACCATACAAATATCTTTTGCTACTTCAGTTTTCGATTTTAGTGGAAATGCCGTTTCTTTTCCGCTTTTTTCTATAATTGTAACCTTATTGGTATCGTGATTAAAGCCTGCGCCTGCGTCTTCGGTGCTGTTCAGCACCACAGCATCTAAGTTTTTGCGATGCAGCTTGCCTATTGCGTTTTCGTGCGCATTATTGGTTTCTAAGGCAAAGCCAATAAGTAATTGATTCGGGCGTTTTTTTGCGCCAAGCGTTTTCGCAATATCGGTCGTCGATTCTAATTCGATGATTAAGTCGCTATCCGTTTTTTTTATTTTATGCACGGCTGCATTTTTGGGGCGATAATCGGCCACCGCGGCAGCCCATATACAAATATCAGCTTGCTCAAAATATTGTTCGCAGGCGGCGAGCATTTCGGCAGCCGATTCTATTTGTATTGTTTTAATGTTTTCGTGTTGCGCTTTTTGTTGCGTTGGCCCCGTTATTAGTGTGACATTCATGCCTTTTTCTGCTAATTCTTCGGCTAAAGCGGTTCCCATTTTGCCCGAAGAACGGTTGCCGATAAATCGAACTGGGTCGATAGCTTCGTAGGTTGGCCCCGATGTTATTAAGACGTTTTTTGGGAGAGTCATTGTTTTAACTGTTTTTTCTGTCGATAAAAAAACGGTCGTGCTTTGTTTTTCTGTAAAATTTTCTGTAAAGTTTTCTGTAAAAAAACGGCTTAAAAAGGCGACAATATTTTCGGGTTCAGCCATGCGCCCAGTGCCGACCAAGCCCGAGGCGAGTTCGCCGTGTTCGGGCGGAATGAGGGTGCAGCCGTATTCGGCGAGTAGGTTGATATTGCGTTGCGTGGCAGGGTGCGTCCACATATCCAAG
>JBEEMU010000156.1:0-5807 GCA_041192485.1 Bacteroidota bacterium
ATATTAAAGCGTCAATCAAACAAAATTGGCGATTGTTTTTCATAAAATAAATGTCACAATTTTAGACTTTCAGGTATGAGAATTTTCTCTTTTCAGCGTCAAGATGATTCAGGCAAGGACACAATAGCCATAGCGTTTTTGCCACCACAGTTTCAACCGCGCCAAAATACTCGTTTCGGCGGGGTTGTTTTGTGGGATATAAATTTTATGCGTCGCTAAGTCGTCGGGCATAAACTGTTGTTCGGCAAAATTGCCTTCAAAATCGTGCGAATAGCGGTAATCATTGCCATAATTCAGCTGTTTCATCAATTGCGTAGGCGCGTTGCGCATCGGAAGCGGCACGGGCAGGTCGCCCGTTTGCCGAACAAGGCTTTGCGCATGGTTGATGGCTTTATAAGCCGAATTTGACTTCGGCGAGGTAGCCAAATAAATCGCTGTTTCCGAAAGGATAATCCGCGATTCGGGGAAGCCGACTAACCGAACAGATTGAAAGCACGCATTCGCCAATAATAAAGCATTCGGATTCGCAAGACCGATGTCTTCGGCTGCTAAAATGACCAATCGACGGGCAATAAACTCCAAATCCTCGCCCCCTTCCACCATACGCGCTAACCAGTAAACCGCCGCATTCGGGTCGCTTCCGCGAATACTTTTAATAAAAACCGAAATTATATCATAATGTTGCTCGCCATTTTTATCGTAAAGCGAAATATTCGCCTGAATTGTTTTCTGTACAAAATCGTTATCGATGCGTTTCGGGCTGCCCGCGTCGCCTTGTTCTGCTGCGCCAACAATCAGCTCCAACACATTCAGCAGCCGTCGCGCATCGCCGCCGCTATACCGCAACAGAGCTTCATTTTCTACGATTTCTACCGTTTCTTGTTTCAGAAATTCGTCGTTTTTCAAGGCAAAATCGATTAAAAACTCCAAATCGCTTCGTTCTAAGGGTTTCAAGGTATAAACTTGGCAACGCGAAAGCAGCGCGGGAATGACCTCAAACGACGGGTTTTCGGTAGTCGCGCCGATGAGCGTCACCGTTCCGTTTTCTACCGCGCCGAGCAGCGAGTCTTGTTGCGATTTAGAAAAACGGTGTATCTCATCGATAAATAAAATAGGGCGCGGCGAGTTGAAAAAACGCTCCGATTTTGCCTTATCTAAGACCTCCCGAATGTCTTTCACCCCCGAATTGATGGCACTCAGGCTATGAAATGGGCGTTTTAGCTGTTGCGAAATAATACGCGCCAGGGTCGTTTTGCCCACACCTGGCGGGCCCCACAGGATAAAAGACGGCAACGCACCCGATTCGATGACCCGCCGCAAAATGCCATTTTTGCCCACTAAATGAAGTTGCCCGACATAGCCATCAAGCGATGTCGGGCGTAAACGTTCTGCGAGAGGTTGCATATTTTTTTGGTAATGTGCCTACTTAAACATATTTTTCACAAAAGTAGGCAATGCGAAGGCGGCTTTGTGCAAAGCGGCGTTATAATATTGAAAGCCATTTGCTTCGGCGAATGTGTCGGCTTTTTCGGTATCAAATGCGAGTGGGCTTGCCGAGCCGTTGCTACAATAAGTAAACGACCACATACCCGTAGGATAGGTCGGGATAAAGGCTAAGTAGGTGTGAACGTGTTCGTTACCGAAAATACTGCGGAAGCATTGATTCATTTCGACCATTGCTTTTTGGTTGAAATGCGGGCCTTCGCTTTGCGTCACTAAAATGCCATCGGCTTTCAAACAGCGTTTGCAATTAGCGAAAAACGCCTCCGAAAACAAGCCTTCGGCAGGGCCACGCGGGTCGGAGCCATCAACGATGAGTACATCGTAGCTTGCATCGGGGCTTTCTGCCACAAATTTGATACCGTCGTCGAATAGCAGCGTTAGTTTTTCGTGTCCGAAGGCAGAAGAGAGCGTAGGCAGGTGCAATTTAGAGGCTTCCACCACTTTTTCGTCTATTTCCACCATCGTAACGTGTTCCATGTTCTCATATTTCACTAATTCACGCACCGTTCCGCCATCGCCGCCGCCAATAACCAATACTTTTTTCGGGTCTTTATGCGTTTGCATCGCAATATGCGTAATCATTTCGTGATACACAAACTCGTCTTTTTCGGTACACATCACGAGGTCGTCAATCGTCAGCATTTTGCCGTAGGCGTGCGTATTGAGCACCTGCACCGTTTGATACGGCGATTTAGCGCGATACAACAGCTCGCCTGTGTGACGCAAGGAGAGGGCGATGTCGTCATTTTTATCTGTAAACCAAACATCGCGTTTGTACTCGGCTTGCACGGTTTCGCCCTGTTGCGTGTCGTAATGCGTGTTGCCGGTGTCTAAGGTGAAGTTAGCGCGTTGCAACAAGTCGGTTTGTCCGCGTTTGATTTCCATTGCCGAGCCGTTGCGGGCTTCGAAGGCTTTTAGCAAATAATCGTAGCAAATCCACGGATTTACCGAATCGCCGCAAGTAAACACATCGACCGCCGCATAGCCAAACTCTGGCCAAGTGTGTATGGCCAAATGGCTTTCTTGAATGACAACCACACCGCTCACGCCATAGGGCGAAAAGTGGTGAAAGGTAGAATTTATCACAGTCGCGGTTGCTTCTCGCGCCGCATCAACCATGCTCGTTTCAATGGTAATAACATCGTTTAAAATGTCGGGATTACAGCCGTAAAACTCGACCAATATTTGCCGTCCTAATGCACTCACGTTTTTTAATTTTTTATTGTTAGAAATTCAGCTGCAAAGGTAGCGTTTTTTATAAAAATAACGTAACTAATTGGTAGATAAAAAATTATTTCTCTTGATTCACTCCCAGCCCAAACAGCGCGAAATCATATTTTGCGGGGTCGTCGGGGCTAAATACGCGGAGGTTTTCCGTCAGCTCGAGGGCTGCCCGCCAGTCTGTTTTAGTGCGCGTCAGTAGGTTCAGTTTACGCGCTTGCCGCTCGACGTGAACGTCTAAGGGCAGCACTAATTGCGCAGGTGAAATAGCGTTCCATAAGCCAAAATCAACGCCATTTCCATCATTTCTGACCATCCATCGCAAAAACATACAAAGCCGTTTGCAGGCAGCCCCGCTTGCGGGGCTTGCCAAATGTTTGCGCGTTCGGCGGAGTGCTGGCGGCAAATCGGCGAAGAAATAGGTATTAAAGCCTATCAAAGCCGCTTCGACCGTTGCATCTTCTGTAGTCAAAAACGCCGAAAACGCCGTTTCCAAACTCTCCTGTGCTTGATAATGCTTTTGCAATACCGCTAAAAAGACCAGCGCATCGTCGGGCTGAAAGGTGCGGTGTTTGAAGTTTGCAAACCGTTTCCTCTCGGTTTCGGAATGGTTGCGGATAAAGTCGTGTGGCGCGTCGTCCATGCGTTCAAAAAGGTCGGTTGCTTTCGCAATAATCGTTTTGCGCTGTCCCCAAGCCAATATTGCCGTCCAGAAAGCCGTTATTTCAATGTCTTGTTTTTTCGTAAAACGGTGCGGGATTTGAATCGGGTCGTCGGCAATAAAATCGGCGTGATTATATCTTGCGACAAGCGTATCTAAATAGGTTTTTAATGCGGTTTCCATTCGGCGTTTATATTGTTTAAAACACAAAGGTAGTGAAAAAAGAAAAAGAAGACAAAAATTAGCAGTATCTTTGCCAAAATTTAAAATTCCCTGTAAAATCGTGTAAATGATAGGACTGAACAAGCTCACCGCGCTCGTGGAATGGGTGCAAAACCGAGCAAGCAGGAAACAGTTTATGCTCTTTTCAAGCATTTTAGTTGGCTTTTCTGCGGGGCTGGCAGCTATTGTTTTGAAAACATTTGTTCACTATATTTTCCTTGCGGCGACCAATACGCCAGCGGCTTCGCTCAACTATTCCTATTTATTTTTGCCCATTATCGGCATCTTTCTCACTATTTTAGCCATAAAAATAGTGCTAAAAGGGAGTTTGGAGCGCGGATTATCGCCCATATTGTATGCAATAGCCAAAAAATCGAGCAACTTGCCGAAAAAGCAAATGTATGCCCAAATACTCACCAGCTCGCTGACGGTAGGCTTCGGCGGGTCGGCGGGTCTCGAAGCTCCGATTGTCATCACGGGCGCAGCCTTCGGCTCCAATTATGGGCAAACCTACAAGTTAAACTACCAAGACCGCACCCTATTATTGGCTTGCGGCGTGTCGGCGGGCATCGCCGCAGCGTTTAATGCGCCTATCGCAGGCGTTTTATTCGCCTTAGAAGTCCTGCTTTTAGATGTCAGCATCACCGCCTTCACCCCACTCATTATTGCCGCCGCCACGGGCGCATTATTGTCTAAAATAATTTTAAAAGACGATATTTTACTCTCCTTTCACCTGCAACAGCCGTTTGATTACTATAACGTGCCGTATTATGTGCTGCTTGGTTTGGCGGCGGGCTTAGTTTCGGTCTATCATTCGCGCACTTTCGTGAAAATTGAAAAATTATTTGGCAAATCGAGAGAAAGTGTTTATAAAAACGTGTTGATAGGCGGCGCAGCCTTAGCGGTGCTTGTCTTCTTTTTTCCGAGTTTATTTGGCGAAGGCTATGCCAGTATCCGCATTCTTTCGCTGCAACAACCCGAAAACTTATTAGCAAATAGCTTTTTAAATACCTATAAAAATAAAGAATGGTTAGTGCTTGGCTTTGTGGGCATACTGGTTTTTATGAAGGCTATTGCCGCAGGATTGACGGTAGGAAGCGGCGGCAACGGCGGCAATTTCGCGCCGTCGCTCTTTGTAGGTGCCTATCTCGGCTTTTTCTTGGCGCGTTTCGTCAATATGCTGCACCTCACCAAACTGCCCGAAAGCAATTTTACGATTGTCGGCATGGCAGGTATTTTGAGCGGCTTGTATCAAGCACCTTTAACCGCCATTTTCCTTATCGCCGAAATAACGGGCGGCTACAACCTAATGATTCCCTTGATGTTAGTTGCGTCTATCAGCTATATTGTTTCCAAATATTTTGAACCCTACTCTATGGACAGTCGACAGTTGGCCAATAGCGGCCAAATATTTCCAAATAATAAAGATAAAAACATTCTAAACACCATTCTCGCCGCCAAATTAGTAGAATCCGACTTTCAAACGGTGCCAGTAACGGGCAGTTTGCGCCAGTTAGTGAACGCCATCTCCAAGTCAAAGCGCAATATTTTCCCTGTAATCGACGAAAATCGCAAACTTTTAGGCATCATTTTATTGGACAATGTGCGCGATATTATTTTTAAAACAGACTTATACGACACCGTTTCCATCGAAACCTTGATGATAAACCCACCCGACACCGTTTTCTACCAAGAAAACATGGAAACCGTGATGCGAAAGTTTGACGAAACAAACGCTTGGAACTTACCTGTTATCAATGAAAATGCGCAGTATGTCGGCTTCATTTCCAAATCGACTGTTTTTACAAGCTACCGCGAACAGCTTATTTCTACCGTCATTGAATGAAGTATTTGTAGAAAATGTGGCGAAAAGGAAACGTATCTTTTAACGCGCCTACCTTTTATTTATTCGCATCTAATCCCTTTAATCCGTGTACTATCATAGACCACACGATGTGAATTGCTGCAGAAAATGCTAACTCTCCGAAAAAGTTGGTGAAGGGGCATCACACCACAGTCTAATAAAGCCATTGTTTTAGCTACTACGGTGTGATGCACCTTCGCCGAGCGGCTCCCTATATAAACTACAAAGAACACGCCGCGCTACGGCTACCCACTATTCACTTGATATATTGCAATAACATAATTACCCTTCCCTGACTAATAATTTCCCTTCCCTGACTAATAATTTCCCTTCCCT
>JBEEMU010000157.1:0-7125 GCA_041192485.1 Bacteroidota bacterium
TTACCTTTTTTAATTGATTTTTAAACCACATAAGGCGCATAAGAAACACATAAGATGTAGGTGCTAAAAACTTATATGTCTTATGTGGTTCAAAAAAGCAGCAATTTACCTACTATTTAATGTTGCCACCAAACCCACATAGTATCAGTAAAAATTTACCTATGGTAAGGTGCAGCCATTCGTATCACTCACCACAAAATTATAGGTACAGTTACCTGTAACACCTGTGTAGGTTATAGAGCCGCCAGATATTGAGATAGACTGTCCAGGTGCTGCGCCAGATGGTGAGCCTTGACAAGCCGTACCTACCGGAGTCCAAAGAACATTATAGGGAGCAACGCCACCGCTCGCTTGTACTTTAATTTCACCTGTGTTCAATTGGCAAAGGTCATTCGCGGCTGTACAAGTACCTGCTTGCAATAAAGTAGGCTGTGTAATGATTTGCGTAGAAGTTGCCGTACAGTTGTTTGCGTCTTTTACGGTTACGGTATAAGTAGTTGGCGTTAAAGTACCAAAATGCGAAGATGGTTGGAAACCACCGCCGATACTATAAGTATAAACAGGGGTTCCGCCTGCTGGAGTAGTGCCTACCGCACCGCCTGCTGCGTGTATATCTATTGTGCCATTATTGCTAATATTGCCTGCATGATTTGGCCCGCCTGTTGGTATCGTTACATTGCAGCTTACGCCAAAACCGTGATAGTCAGATGGTGTAGTACCGAAAGCAATTGGAGCTGGCTGACTGATAGTAAATGACGCGCTAAACGTACAGCTATTCAAGTCGGTGACAACAACCGTATAAGTACCTGCTACCAAAGCGGCAAGGTCTTGAACAGTTGCTGATGGTTGTGGTGTTGCAGGTGCTGGCGCAGCTATCCACGCATAAGAGTATGCGGGTGTTCCGCCTGCTGGGCTTAGGTCAATTGCGCCTGTTGAGCCACCGTTTCCTGCTGTTTGGTTACAGGCGAGGTTGGTAACAGCACCTGGAGCCGAGATAGGCGTTGGAGGAACGATTGTAACCGATGTGCTGGTACTACAAGTATTTTGGTCGGTAACAACAACGGTGTAATTACCCGCAATGAGCGTACCGAACACCCCTGTTGATTGTCCAGTGCCGCCATTTAAGGCAAACGTATAGGCAGGTACTGCGCCCGAAGCCGTAGCCGTTACTTGTCCGTCATTCACTACTCCTTGTGTGCCTGTACAGCTAACTTGTGTACCATTGTGGTTTGATGTTACCGAAATACCTGCAACAATTGGTGTTGGAGCTGTAACTGTCACCACAGAGGTAGTGGTACATAAGTTTTGGTCGCGAACAGTAACGGTATAAGTTCCGGCTGTGAGTGTACCGAATATCACACCTGATTGGTAAGTTCCACCATTTAAGCTGTATTGGAAAGATGACGTACCGCCGCTTGCGCTTGCCGTCACCTCGCCATTATTTATCGTACCTTGCCCTGCTGTACAACTAACGCCAAATGTATTGAAATTAGAGGTCATTGCAAGCGAAGATGTAATGGTTGTAGGCGTGGTGATGGTCGCACTTGACGTAGCCGAACAGCCATTGGCATCGGTAATAGTGACAACATAGTTACCCGCAGTTAAGCCTGTAAATGTTCCCGTATTATTTGTTGCAACGGCACCTCCTATGTTAAAGGTGTAAAAATTGGGCGTTGCGCCGGGTGTACCTCCCGTAGCGGAAGCCACAACCGTACCGTCATTTACCGTGCCTTGCGCCGAAATATTACAGCTTACACCAAAACCATTGTGCGCCGTATTGCTTGCCGCAAAGGTTGGCACAATAGCCGTAGGTTCTGCAATGACAATTGGACCTACTATAAATGTACAATTTACATTTGTAGAGGAAGGCGTTGTGGTTGCCGTGCTAACCGCCGCATTATCCGTAACGGTGACCATATACGAACCCGCACCTAAGTTGGTCAGGGCGGAGCCGTTGGTATAAGCGGTAAAGGCTGCTCCATTTTTCGTCCAAGCATAATGATAGTTGGCAGGAGCTGCGGCCGAATAAGGCGAACCGCCGCTAATTGTGAGTGTAATAGTACCACTTACTAACGGCGTAGAACCTGTATTACAGGCAGAGTTAGCATGGGTTTCTGTTACATTAAGTGGCGCACCTGATGTAGAACCCGCAACGGCTAAACCGAGTGGGCCTGAACAGGTTTGCGCTTGTGCTGTGGCTGCTAAACCTAGCAATCCGAATAGCATGGGTAGTAATCTTTTCATCGTAGCAGAATTAAGATGTTGTAAATTGAATAGATTTTTTATTGGTCAACTTTAATAATAATCACGGCTTTGAAACCCTGTTAAGTAATTAAATATTGAATAGGGTGCTTTGGTTTAATGATAACCGTGTTTATTTTGCCGCTGGCACTTAGAAAACGAAGGAAGGCCCTAACTTCAAAAATAAATGAAGATAGCAGCCTAGTTAGCGGAAGATATTTAATGATGGATTTAAGGTGTTTGGTAGATTTGTAATCATTTAGGAAAGTAGTTTGTTTTATTATTTAAGTATGAGTTTTGTCTTGCTTGACGCAATTGACTGGCAAATGTAACTATTTTCTAAATAGTTGCATACAAAGTAAAAAAAATATTTTTCATTTAATACAAAGAACGTATTACCAAAAAAGATAAAAAATGATTCTAATTACTTGTTAAATAAGTGTTTATATATTTTTTTTTAAAAAAAAATTAAAAAAGACGGTCTAAAAAAAATTTACAAAATAGGTAAAATAAAATTGACAATTTATTATATCCTTTAATTTGGCTTAAAAGGAGGAAACCTATCCGTTTTTACTTTTACCAAATAAATGCAACGACCAGTAATTCGTGAGGAAAATATTATGAGGGTCGCGAGCCGTTCGTAACGCCATAAAATCGTCCCAGCGCGGGTATTGACTTTTGAAATAAGCTGCCCAGTCTTCATACTCATATTCGGGTAGAAACTTGCCCCAGTGCAAGCGGAATGGTATATTTTCCTTGCGGAAAGCCTCCCAGAACAAGCTATAATAATTGCCTTTATCGGCGGGTTGTTTTTCGTTATTGCAATACCAAAAGAAATCTAAGCGAATTACGTCTTGCTGATACGAAGGGCTTAACCAAAAATTACTTTTACTACCAGCATACAGTTCGGTGGAGTAATAGCCTGTTGCGGTAATACCATGTTGGTCAAATAATGTTTGGAGCAAATTCATCGCGCGTTGCGACTCTCCTATTGGTATCCACAACTCCGTAAATTCGGTTCCCATCATCACGTCATTTGCTTCGTTATCCATTGGAAGGCTACGCCACACATAGTCCATAAATAGCTGTGCTTTTCCTTTTTTCGTAATAGGTTGCAATATATCAATGATGGTTGGATAGACCCAAATAAGCAGCCCTCTGAACATCGAAAAGAGCAGAACGAGTATAAAACCAATTATTTTCATCAAAAAGGTGACAATGCCTGCTCCGAGCTTTGCCCAAAACGTACCGCCCCAGGAGCGTGTGATATTTTTCTTAAATTCGGCGAACGCGCTGCCTAATTTACGCCAAGTTTGCCCAAAGGAGCTATTGCCTAAAAGCGTGAACAAGATAGCTGCGGCAATTTGCTCCAGATTTGTTGAGAACGGCGTTGTGCCAAACTCGAAATAAGGTTGTGGGTCGAAAACGGGGGTTGCTGCGCCGCGCACGGCTTGCCAGATAACCACGCGCTCCACCTTTTTTTGAGGCCACCACAGAAGGCGTGTATAAGGTGTTTGTTGTAAAAACGTCTGCATACTAGGCTTACCACTGGTAGAACCGTCGCCAAATAAATCGATGGGGCAGTCGGCGGCAGTCGTTGCAGTCGTTAGTTGTTGCCCATAGATGAAAAAGTTGGGCGTAAGTTGGAAGCGCACTTTGCTGATGATGCCCAATAAACCCATAGACAGTGCGGAAGAGTAGAATAAGTCGGGATTGCTTTCTTTTTCCACCCATTCTACCTTGCCTAAGCCGTCTATCATGCGCACAGCGAGCAGGTTTTCTTCCAAATTAAACTGCACGGTTCCGCCTGCCGAGCCTGTCATTAAAAAGCCGCCGACGGTTTGGTGCGTAATACCGCCTAAATCGCTTAAAGTCCAACCTTTTAAAAAAACGGTGTAAAGAAGGTTGTTTTCTAAGGTAGATTGCCCAGTCGGGTCTTCGGGGTCGTAGCCTAAGTGCATACCCGCTTCTACCTCGATGATGCCTTTTTCAGCATCAATCCACGTTAATTGCGTGTATTTATCAAACATCAAATTGAGGTTTGGCCCTTGCGGCGGCAACTGCTCCGACACCTCATTGGGCAGCGGCGGACAGCCTGCGCCTGGGTCGGTATAAATAGCGCGTGAAACGGAGTGGGCAGCACCCCGACAACGAATGCCGAGTTTTTCTGACACTGCCTGTTCGACCAAAGCAACTATTTCTTCTTCGGTCGACGGATGGTAGAAACCATCAACGCCAATAGTGGGTAGGGTTATACGATTCATCATATAGCAAGGTTTAAAAAATGGTTAATACATTTCGTCTTTGAATATCTGTTCCATAAAACTATAAGGGTAATAAAAGGGTTTACGGGGTATTTAATGGGTATGGTAAAATAGGCAAACAAGCTCTCCGTTGTCGTATAGTTGCATCTTGCTCCGACTGAGATAAGTAGGTAGTAGTAGAAAGGATTGGGAATAGTATCTATAATGAGGAGAATTTATGGTTGAGCAAAGGTACGTTTTTTTATATTAACGTGTATGTTTTTTTTGAAAATATTTTATTACAGGCGGTTTTTATGCCCGTTTTGGCTGGCGCGACTTCCGGGCTTAGTAGTGTTTGGGCTTAGTAGTGTTTGGGCTTAGTAGTGTTTCAAGTTAATGCTGTCGGTTAGGCTGGTGTGGCTTTAGCCCGCCACACAACACAAAATTCGTTGAAAAATCGGTATATTTTTATGGAGCGGACTAAAGTCGCACTCGCCAAATAATCCACGCACCTCAGTCCGCCTACTTCGTTTAATGCGCCTTAAAGTAGCGTTTTTCAGGAAGATTCCGACATATCAAATTGCAGCTTTGCCAAATTATAATACAGCCCCTCCCCTTTCTCGGTCAATTGGTCGTGTGTGCCTTGTTCGGCAATTTTCCCGCCGTCTAACACATAAATACAGTCGCAGTCGCGGATAGTTGCGAGGCGGTGAGCCACGATGATGCTTGTTCGCCCTTGCATCAGCACCTCTAAGGCTTCTTGTACGCTGCGTTCGCTTTCGGCATCGAGCGACGACGTGGCTTCGTCGAGCAGTAAAATAGCGGGGTCGCGGAGGATAGCGCGAGCGATAGCGATGCGCTGCCGTTGTCCGCCCGACAGTTTCAAGCCGCGCTCGCCGACAACTGTTTCCAAGCCATCGGTAAAAAGCTCGATGAATTGCCACGCATTTGCTTTTTTAGCGGCTTCTATGATTTCCGCTTCGGTGGCGTTAGGTTTGCCATAAGCAATATTTTCGCGGATAGTGCCGCCGAAAAGCGTGACTTCTTGCGGCACAATCGCCACATTTTTACGGAATTGCGTGATATTAAACTCGGTGATAAGCTGGTCGTCGATGGTTATTTTGCCGCTACCACTTTGATAAAAACGCAATAAAAGCTGCACAATGGTACTTTTTCCCGCGCCGCTTTGGCCTACTAAGGCCACTTTTTGCCCCGACTTTATTTCTAAATTTATCCCTTTCAAAACAGGCATATCGGGGCGCGTAGGATAGGTGAACGACACGTTTTCAAACTTAATATTGCCTTTTAAAGGCTGCATCGGCAAGTCGGGTATTTCAAAAATATTGATTTCGGACGGTGCTTGCAATATTTCGCGAACCCGCTCGGTTGCGCCTAAAGCGCGTAAAAGCTGGGCATAGAGGTCGCCTAAGCCGCCGATTGCGCCGCCGATAACTAAGGTGTAGAAAATAAAAGAGAGCAAATCGCCGCCGACCACATCGCCCGACTGCACCAAAAGCATACCGCGCCACATCATAAACACGATGCCGCCGAAAAGCGTGGTGATGACGAAGGCGAAAAACAGCCCACGCTCGTGGGCATAGCGGATAGAGAGTTTGACCACTTTGTCCATCGTTTTCTCGTAGCGGCCATATTCATACCATTCGTTGGTAAACGCCTTGACGATATTGATAGACTGCAAGGTTTCTTCTACCACCACATTCGTTGCCGCTAATTCGTCTTGCCGCTCTTTGGAAAGGCGGCGGATTCGTCTGCCAAAAAAGATAGCCAAAACGACGATAAACGGAAAGGTGGCCAGCATGAGCAAGGATAAATAAAACGATTTGAATAAAATAATCGCAATACCCGCCACAAACACGATGATTTGACGCACAAATTCGGCCAACGTCAGCGAAATTGCGTCTTGCAGTTGATTGACATCATTATTGATACGGCTGCTCAATTCGCCGACGCGCCGCTCTTCCAAATACGGAATATCTAAGGAGATAAGTTTCTCGAACAAGGCTTTGCGCATACCCGCCAGCCCTTTTTCACTCACATTGGCGAAAAGACGCACCCTAAAATAGGAAACCAAGCCTTGCGTGACTAAAATAACGACCAAAAGCATGGCCATCGTATTGATATTCAATCCATATCGCGCATAAGTCGGTTTGCCATTCGCAATATTCAGCCACTCGCCGAACGCCCACGGAAAGAACATAAAGGTCAAGCTGGAAATGGCTAAAAGCACCAAACCGAACAAAAACGACCATTTATAGGGTTTTATAAATTGATAAATTACCCGAACATTTTCTAAACTCTCGCGGTTGAGTTTCCCTTTTGGGGCATCGTCGTCGTCGACGGCAAGCCTGCCCATTTGATTACGTTGTGCCATAGTCTATATAATGCAAAAAAGGCGGCGATTGTTTAAAATAAACCAAAAAAAATACGTCATAAAGCCCTAACTTTGCAGGCAAATTACAAAAGAATGAACAAACCGACGACACTCGACGCACTCCTCATAACTATGCTGTAGCGATATTTGCTAAATAGCTACAGTTTTATGGTGTAGTTATAAATGTTATTATATTTTTTCAAAAATTCTACTATTTCATTTTCAGCATTCTATCCTTTCGTATGAAAA
>JBEEMU010000158.1:0-2550 GCA_041192485.1 Bacteroidota bacterium
GGGTTTTCGTTGCGGCATCGTATTCTTGTCTTCTTTTTGACGGCCATTATGGTGGTCATCGGTATATTCAGTTATTTAAATACGCCGATAGAAACATTCCCAGATGTAACAAATACGCAAATCGTCATTATTGCACAATGGCCTGGTCGGTCGGCAGAAGAGGTAGAGAAGTTTGTGACACGCCCCTTGGAAAGTGTGTTAAACTCGGTGCAGAAAAAAATAAACCTACGCACTAATTCTTCTTTTGGGCTAAGTTATACGCGCATCATCTTTGATGATGAGGTGGACGATGCCTTCGCTCGACAACAAGTCATGTCGCGTTTGCAAAGCGTGGATTTGCCCGACGGGGTCAGCGCCGATATGCAGCCGCCTTACGGGCCAACAGGAGAGGTGTATCGCTATACGCTAAAAAGCGATACGAAAAGTATCCGCGAACTCACGACAATACAAAACTGGGTACTCGACCGCGAGTTTAAGTCGGTGCAAGGCGTTGCCGATGTGAATAGTTTTGGCGGCGAAGAGAAGGTGTATGAAATAGATGTCAACCCAAATTTGATAACGAAATACAACCTGTCAGCCTTAGACGTGTACCAAGCGGTTGAAAAGAGCAATGTCAATGTGGGCGGCGATGTGATTGAGCGCAACGGGCAATCGTATATCGTGCGCGGCATCGGGCTTCTAAGTAAAATTGGGGATATTGAAAACATCATTATTACCAATATTAGCGGCGTTCCGATTACGGTAAAACAGGTGGCGAATGTGCGCGAAAGCGGCAAACCGCGCTTGGGCTGGGTTAGCCGCGACAATCAAGAAGACGTGTTAGAAGGGATTATCGTGATGCGAAAAGGCGAGAATCCTGCCCAAGTGTTGGAGCGTATCAACGAAAAAGTAATAGATTTGAACGACAATATTTTGCCAAAAGATGTGAAAATAGATGCGTTTTACGACCGTACTAACCTCATGGACTTTTGTACGGAAACGGTTATACACAACTTATTAGAAGGTATTGTTTTGGTAACGCTCATCGTTTTAGTCTTTATGGCCGACTGGCGGACGACGATTACCGTGAGTATTATCATTCCGTTGGCTTTGCTTTTTGCCTTTACTTTGATGCGAATGAAGGGCATGACTGCCAATTTGCTGTCGATGGGTGCCATAGATTTTGGTATCATCATCGATGGCGCAGTCGTCATGGTAGAAGGGCTATTTGTAGCCCTTGACCATAAGGCGCACGAGGTTGGCATGGAGAAATTCAATAAATTAGCCAAATTAGGTTTGTTCAAAACCGTGGGAGCCGAGATGGGGAAATCCATTTTATTCTCCAAAATAATTATTCTGACCTGCCTTGTCCCGATCTTTGCCTTCCAAAAAGTAGAGGGCAAAATGTTTTCACCGTTGGCGTGGACGCTTGGTTTTGCACTATTGGGTGCGTTGATTTACACATTAACGCTTGTTCCAGCTTTATCAAGCGTCCTTTTACGGAAGAACGTGCGCGAGAAAAACAACTTTTTTGTGAATTTTATTACCAATACCACCGCGAAAGCCTTCGATTTTGTGTATAAATTCCCGAAAATGAGCTTACTGACAAGTATTATTGCCTTAGGCTTGTCGTTCTTCTCCGCCACGTTTCTCGGCACCGAGTTCCTCCCCGACCTTAATGAAGGCGCGTTATGGGTAGAAGCCGAATTGCCCCTGAGCGTTTCGTTGCCCGAGGCAAAAATAATTTCCGATAAAATGATAGACATCATTCGCGAAACGCCCGAAGTGAAGCAAACGCTTTCGCAAATAGGCCGAACGAACGACGGAACCGACCCGAAAGGCTATTTTAATGTGCAGATTCAGGTGGATTTAAAGAAAAAAGGAGCATGGGAAAAAGGGCTGACCGACGAAGAACTCATTGACCGCATGGATAAGCAACTGCGGAAAATACCTGGACTTACGCTCAATTACTCGCAACCTATTCGCGATAACGTAGAGGAAGCCGTAGCGGGCGTGAATGCAGCGATGGCTATTAAGATTTTTGGCAGCGATTTTGATAAATTAGACGACCTCGCTAATCAAACGCTTGCCGCAATTAAGAACGTAAAAGGCATTGCAGACATCGGTGTGTTGCGCAATTTGGGGCAGCCCGAAATGCGTATCACCTTAGACCAACAGAAAATGGCACTTTACGGCATCACTGCCGCCGATGCGAACGCCGTAGTTGAAATGGCGCTCGGCGGCAAGGCCGCTACCGAACTCTTTGAAGGCGAACGCAAATTTGACATTCGAATTCGCTATCCGAAAGAATTTCGGGACAATGAAGACAAAATCGGCAATTTGATGATTCCCGCAAATGATGGCGCAAAAATCCCGCTAAAAGAGATTTCTACCATTAGTAAAAAAACAGGGCCTATTTTCATTTTTAGGGATAATAATTCGCGGTATATCGCCGTGAAATTTTCGGTGCGTGGGCGCGATTTGGGCAGCACGATAAAAGAAGCCCAAGAGAAGATGGCGGAAAAGGTAAAAATGCCAAAAGGCTATAAATCGACGTGGAATGGCGAATTT
>JBEEMU010000159.1:0-2734 GCA_041192485.1 Bacteroidota bacterium
TTTGGGTCTTTTTTATACAGGCGAAGATGCCGTTGCCTTCATACCTAAACTACTACCCGACATCGTTCTCATGGACATCGATTTGGGCAGCGGTATCAACGGCATCGAGTGCATTTACCAACTTACCAAACAGTACAATTCTAAGGCAAAGTTCTTAGTATTAACGCTCTTTGAAGACAGTCAGCACGTTTTTGATGCGCTGAGTGCGGGCGCGTCGGGTTATATTTTAAAATCGTCGTTGCCCGATAAAATCCTACTCGCCATCGAGGAAACCGCAGCAGGCGGCGCACCCATGAGTCCGCAAATTGCCAAAATGGTCGTGCAGTCTTTCCAACGTGCCAACGTTCCCGAAGCTAATGATTTATCGACGCGCGAGCGCGAAATCATCGAGCTTATCTCGAAAGGCAAAATAGAAAAAGAAGTAGCCGCCGAACTCAATATTAGCTCTAAAACCGTTAAAACCCATATTACCAATATTTACAACAAACTCCAAGTAAATACAAGGGTGGAAGCACTAAATAAGTATTTCGGGCGGTATAAATAGGGAATAGGTAAAAAGCAACTATGCCCACCAATAACTCGTCTTTTACTTATTATTACCTTCTTCTTATTACTTATCCATATTTTTAACCATATAAAAAATACTTATGCGTCAAGTTATCCTCCTTACTGTCACCGCATTTCTCGCAATTTACTTAAATTATGGCATTAAATACGCTTATCCGATTGTTTTAAAGACTAAAAAAATCACTTCTTTTATCTTACCCAACCCGAAAGAAAAAGGTTTAGCCACCAACTATAATGCAAAATACAATGGCAGCAAAACCGCAAATGGCGAAACCCTCGATATTCGAACATTTACATGCGCACACCCCACTTACCCGTTCGGAACGCTTCTTAAAATAACCGCCGTTGACAGCAAAAAAGCCATTGTTGTGCGCGTAAACGACCGAGGCCCTTTTAATAAAAAATACTGCATTTCACTCACTTCTGCGGGTATGAAAACCCTCGATTTAGATAAAAAAGGGCATATTCCTACGGTCGAAATTGAAGCACTTGCCGATACGAACACGCCAGTAGGACTATGGGGCGCAGCCGCAGCCGATCCGAGCAGCTCACCTAAAAACACCGAGCAGGAAGAAGCCAGACCCTTGAAAAAAACACTTCATTATCTTGGTACAACGCCAGCTGCAACGAGCGACCAAGCCGCCGCCGCCGCAATAAAAGACCCGACTGATGCCGCAACAACATTCCCAAGCCCACCGTTGCCGCAAAGCGAAAACACGGAAACACCTGCGACCACAGACGAAGCCGCCGCCGTCGCCGCTGCAACCGCACCCCCTGCAACCTCGCCGCCCAATGAAGAACCTATTACCGCTGGAAAGGACGACGAGCCTGTTGTTTTACAGTCTGTTAGCTATCGTAGTAAAGTAATAGAGTCAAAAGGTTTTGCCGTTCAGTTTGCGGCAATGGAAGATTACGAACGCGCCATGAGCATCGTCCAAAACCTCGGCGACAGCGATATAAAAGAGGTCATTGTTTCTAAAAAAACAGCTAAAACGAATAATTTATACAAAGTATTTGTTGGGCCTTTCAATACGCAAGAAATCGCGTTTTTATACTTACAACATTGCCGAAAAGCGGGCTTCGACTGCTACGTTATCAATTTGGAAACGATGGAATTGCTAAAAGACCCAAGCCCTGCGGCGAAACCTGTAAAAAGAAGATGAGATGTTGGGTTCCTCCAACCAAGTTATCTTTTATCCATTCCTATCTCGTAAGAAAAAAAGTGACTGCTTCCTTATGGAAACAGTCACTTTTTTATTTTCTACGAGATAAAATACCAGAATGCCTGCTAATACTTCGGTATAAAGAAGGAATATTTTGGTAGGAACGGTTGTTGGAACGCCCCGCTACCTGGTGTTGCGCGTTGTTTATAGGGCTGCATTTCTATTTTTACAATATGCAATCCTGCGGTGCGTTTTGCGGCAAACTGCGCCGCGTTCGGGCAGTCTGCTTGCTCAAAAAACTGGCTTGGAATAAACGATAAATGATGCTCGTTGCCCGCAACATCGCGCATCAACAACGCAGGATTCGAGTCCGCAGCATAAGGTGCTGCGCCGTTGTAAGGCGAATGGAATAAAAAAGTACCATCGTCAAACGTGACTTTCACCACACAATACATCGAGTTTGGCGGCAAGTTCTGGCGGAAAGCTGCGGTATCCAAATTGCTATTGAATTTGAAGGTGATGACATCGTCGGGTGTGACCAAAAGCGAATCTTGCAACCATCTTACAGGGTGCGTCACTAAAAGCTGCGGTCCAATAATTGGTGCTGGAATTTTGTTTTTAAAATCCTCTGTTTGTTTTGTACCGTCAGCATTTTTAGCTAAACAGCCTAAATTCTTACCCCAAAAGGCCACTTGGTCGGGGCTTTGGAAATACGTTTTTAAATCAGGGAGATAATCAAAACGATACACATTTGGCCCTTTTGTTGCATCTCTTGTCATCTTTTGCCCACTATTTGACGCAGCCCAAGTTCCATTAGGAGCCTTTGCAGGAATAACAGGCGGCGGCGGAGTAGATCCGTCTATCCAAGTCCAAAGATAAACATCACCGCTTGAAAGCCCAACTGCACGAGCGTCCGTTACCTGGTCTAAATCAACCCAAATAGTTAAAGGTAAATCTGGATCTGGGATAGGTGCGCCTTCTCCATTTAAGTAGGTAACAGCTTG
>JBEEMU010000160.1:0-3641 GCA_041192485.1 Bacteroidota bacterium
GAATCCGATGGGTTTTTATAAAACTTATCGGATTTTTGGTATAAAACTCAACTGAAAATACAAACCAAAAGCCCATATAGTAGGGCAAAGAGGCTTTATTATGCACTTTACATATCCATATTTTCTATTCGCGTCGGCAGCGATTGCTATTCCGATTATCATACATTTGTTTTATTTTCGCAGGTTCAAAACGGTTTATTTTACCAATGTAAAATTCCTGCAAGAACTGAAAGAAGAAACGGCTTCGCGGTCTAAACTGCGCAATTTGTTGATACTCTTGATGCGCTGTTTGGCGGTTTTAGCCGCTGTTTTGGCTTTCGCACAACCCTTTATCCCTGCAAACGACGATGCCGCAAAGCAGGGCAAGAAAGCAGTGTCTATTTTTGTGGACAACTCGTATAGTATGGCAGCGAGCGATGCCGATGTGCCGCTTTTGGAGAAAGCCAAACAACGCGCTCGCGAAATTGTGGCAGCCTACGCACCCGACGACGAGTTTCAGATTTTAACCGCCGATTTTGAAGGAAAACATCAACGCCTTGTCAGCAAAGACGACGCGCTCAAACTCATCGACGAAATAAAAATATCGCCCGCTACCCAAGACCTCATAAAGGTGATGAATCGCCAAAAACAGGTACTTCGCAATAGCACAACGAGCAGCAAAACGGCGTTCATCATCTCCGATTTTCAACGCTCGCAAGCCGTAGAAACGCCTAAAATCGCCCAGGATAGCACGATTGCAACTACGTTAATTCCACTTCAAGCCATTCAGAAAAAAAATATTGCCATCGACTCTTGTTGGTTCGAAAGCCCCGTGCCGATGCTCAATCAAACCAATAATTTGGTCGTAAAACTGCGAAATTTTGGTGAAAATGACGAAAATAACGTGCGCTTGACCGTTACACATAACGGCCAAGTGAAGCCTGTGGGCAATATGGCGATTGACGCAAATTCGGTGAAATACGACACCATTCCGATTACCATCATGAATACGGGTTGGCACCGCTGCGAGGTGGAAATTACCGACTATCCGATTACCTTTGACGACCACTATTTCGTGGCCTTCAAGGTCGCGCAAAACCTCAAAATATTGAGCATCGACGAGGGCGGCGGCGCGGCGTATTTAGATGCTGTTTTCAAAGGAGCTTCCTATTTTCAACTATCACATCAATCGGCAGGCGGCGTTGATTATTCAAAATTAAAAGAATATAATTTAATAATTATCAATGGATTGCGCACCGTTTCGTCGGGTTTGAGCAGCGAGCTGCAAGCCTATAGTAAAAGCGGCGGCAATGTGTTAGTTTTCCCGAATAACAGCGCCGATTTAACGAGTTATAATAGCTTTTTAAATGCCTTTGGCGCAGGCACTTTGCAGCGTTTCGAAACCGCAAAACGCCAAGTTGGTTTTATCAATACCGACGAATTTACCTTTAACGATGTTTATTTAAACACAAATGCAAACAATTTAAAACTGCCCGAAACTAACGGCAATTTCGCTTTATCGCACGGCTCGAACGAAGAAATTTTATTGCGCTATCGCGACGGCGGCATTTTTGTTTCAAAATATAAAAATGAAAATGGCAATTTATTTCTTTGTGCCTCGCCCTTAGAAGTGCAGTATTCTAATTTGGTGAAAAATGCCGAAGTTTTTGTCCCAATGGTCTATAAAATGGCCTTGGCGCGCGGCGGAAAATCGCGCATCGGTTATACTATTGGCAAAGACAACTCGATTGAAACGGAAAATCGGTCGTCTAACATTGATAAAAATACGTATAAATTAGCCATTTCGGGCGCAAAAGCCGCCACACCCGAAACCCAGACCCCGACGAATAAAGGAAAAAGCATAGAAAGCGACGAGCAAACCGAATTTATACCCGAACAGCGCAATTTGGGTGCGCGACTGTTATTGTCGTTTGGTACGAATATCCGCCGCGCTGGTTTTTACGATTTATATATAAAAAAAGACAGCGTTCAAAGCGTTTTTGCCTTCAACTACGACCGCCGCGAATCGCCACTCGATTACTTAGACCAAAAAAGTATGTCTGCCTTTGGCAATAGCCAATTAAGCGTTCTGAATGTCAATGCCAGCACAAATTTCGTGCAACTTGTCGGCGAGCGGTCGCGTGGTATTTTACTTTGGAAATGGTGCATTATTTTCGCTCTATTATTCTTATTAGCAGAAGAGTTATTGGTGCGTTTTTGGAAACGGTAGAGATAGGAATCGGAGCTTACGCAAAAAAACAGGTCGTATAAGAAATAGATGCTGAATTAAAGCACCTGTTTCTCTTACGACCTGTTTTTATTTTTCCTCTTTCCTTATTTCCTACCAAAATTTCATAGCAATTCCCTACCAATTTCATAGCAATTCCCTACCAATTCCCTACCAATTCCCTACCAATTCCATAGCGCGGTCAATTGCACTTGACGGGGCGGTGCATAGCTTTTTGGCGTAAAGCTGCCCTCGCCGCCCATTTGATATTGATTAGACCAGAGTGAATTGGTGGCGTAACCGCTTAGGTTTGCGGTGTTCAACACGTTTAAAACATCTAAGCGAAGCAATACGCCGTACTCATGGTTTTTCTTTTTATCGTGATATTTGAAATCGTATTGCGCTCCTAAATCAAAGGTGTAAGCCCACGGCAATCGCCCCGAATTGCGCGAAACGCCGAGTTGTCGGTCGGGGTTGATAATGGCTAATGAGTTGGCAAAATAGGGGCGTGGAGTAGCCGAAAAGCCATCGCCATTTATATCGTAAGCCGACGTATAATTGATGGGTTGTCCGCTCTGCACATTCGCCGAAAAAGTAGCCGTCCATTGCTTTACAGGGAAATAATAAAACAATAAATTAAAGGAGTGCGCTCGGTCATTCAAGCCAACAGCCCATTCGTTGGTATAGTTATTGGCATCGGCTGCCCGAAAATTCGGGTCTTCGGTGTCGTTTAATAACGATGACAAAGTATAATTTAGGCGGTAGCCATATTTATCTGCGCCTCTATCTTTTTGATAATTAAAGCTTAACGCGGAATAAATAGCGTGGCCTGCCATTTCGGTCATCGTTATACTTCGCGAAATACCGCGCAGCGTATCTCCGCCCGACATCGCATAGGGTTGCTGTTTGGCATCTTCAAAAATAGGAACCGGGCGGGTTAAATCAGCGTCGGCTGCGGAACGAAGCTCGCCTGTAATATTTGCAGCAGGCGAATTTAGGTCGCGCAAACGCGCTAAATTGTAACTTTGATTATGAATAATATCCAAACTAAATAGGTGCGTTTTATTTATCTGCTGCTGAAAACCGATTGAAAACTGATAAGTATAAGGATTTTTATATCCTTCGGGATTAAATACGCGGGTTTCTTGCGAAAAAGCCGTATTTCGTTGGGTTTGAAAAGTTTGTGCGCTCGGTGCTTTCAAATATTCGGCATCACTTGTAGCAGCTAAAAGGTTGCCCTCAAATATCATATCTTGAATGTTTGCGGAAGCCGGAATTTCGCCTTTTTGTTTCAATATTGCCAACTGTTGCTGAAAATCGGTCGAATTATTGTTTTTCGCCATCGCGTCAAAGGCTACCGAAAACGGAATTCTATCATAATAAATACCCGCAGCTCCGCGAACCACCATTTTTTCATTGATTTTGCAGTTTGCCG
>JBEEMU010000161.1:0-4108 GCA_041192485.1 Bacteroidota bacterium
TCGATAGCAAAACCTGTTTTGCAGGTGAAATCGGGTTGAGCGGCGAAATCCGCGCCGTTACTCGCGTCGAACAGCGTATTCAAGAAGCCGACCGGTTAGGTTTTGAAAAAATATTTATTTCCAAATACAATACAAAAGGTTTAGATATAAAAAAATTCCGTATAGAGATTATTACCGTTGCCAAATTAGAGGAACTTTATAACGCACTTTTTGTGTAAGTAATTTGTGTAAGTAATTTGTGTAAATAATTTGTGTAAATAATTTGTGTAAATAATTTGTAAATAATTATTGTAAAGAAACAGTAAAAATATGATACTCACTTGGCACTGCTGCCCTTTCGACGAACTTAGCTTGTCGCAACTGTATGAAATTATGCAGCTTCGACAACGTGTGTTTATCGTCGAGCAAAACTGCGCTTACTTAGATGCCGACGATAAAGACCAAAATTCCCACCATTTATTAGGCATCGATGACTGTGGGTTGGCGGCTTATGCTCGGTTGTTGCCGCCAAATTTGGCTTATGCCCAGTTGAACGAATCGTCTATTGGGCGCGTTATCACGCATGAGCGAGTGCGCAGGTTGGGCGCAGGCAAAGCATTGATGCAGCAAGCGGTCGCACATACGCATCGCTTATTTGGGGCCGAGTTGCCTATTCGCATCGGCGCACAATCTTATTTATTGGCGTTTTATAGCAGTTTCGGCTTTGTCAGTACGGGCAAAGAATATTTGGAAGACGATATTCCGCATACTGAAATGGTTTTAGGAAGGTAGTTTTTTAGAAAAATTAAAAAAATAGATGCTTTATATTCTCAAAAAATTATACCTTTGTGGGGTAAGTGCCTGCGGCAACATAAACACGGTTATCGTTACCCTATTTGACAGGGTTCAATGTGGCGACTATTTATACATTACTACTTAATTCAGTTTTTATTTTATTTTCTTATTTTAAATGCAAACAGGTACAGTCAAGTTCTTTAATGAGCAAAAAGGGTATGGTTTCATTGTGAACGATACCACTAAAGCAGAGGTTTTCCTGCACGTTACGGGGCTTTTAGACACCGTAAAACAAGGCGACGCTATTACTTATGAAGTAAAAGAAGGCAAAAAAGGCTTAAACGCAACGAATGTGAAGCAAGCCTTATAAAAAAATGCCTCATAAAAAAACGCCTCGTAAAAAAAGCCTCTTTCATTTAGAAGAAAGAGGCTTTTACTTTTTGGGTCATTCGCGTAGCAAATCGGAGGCTTCCGTTTGTATTTCGCGCAAGCGAGTGCGGCAAAATGCTAATAAATCGGCAGCTTCGCGCAGCTTCACAGTGAGTTCGTCGAGCGAAAGTGCGCCATTTTCCACCGCTGCAATGATGGCTTGCAGCTCGGAATATGCCTTTTCATAGGTTTGATATTGCATCGCTACTTGCTTATTTATTATTATTGCGTGAAAGCACTTCGTCAATCATGCCATAAGCTTTTGCTTCTTCGGCACGCATCCAATAGTCGCGGTCGCTGTCGGCTTCCACTTTCTCGAAGGGTTGACCTGAGTGGTTTGCAATGATGGTATAAAGCTCGTTGCGAAGTTTAATCATCTCTTTCATCGATATTTCCATATCGCGCGATTGCCCTTCCGAGCCGCCCGAAGGCTGATGAATCATCACACGAGCGTGTGGCAATGCCGAGCGTTTGCCCTTCGCCCCTGCGCACATCAAAACCGCCCCCATCGACGCAGCCATGCCCGTACAGATAGTGGCAACATCGGGCGAAACGTATTGCATGGTGTCATACATACCCAGACCCGCATACACACTGCCGCCTGGCGAGTTCATAAAAATCGTGATGTCGCGTTTAGGGTCGGCACTTTCTAAAAACAAAAGTTGCGCCGTGACGATATTGCCTACTTCCGAATTGATACCTGTACCCAAAAAGATGATACGGTCGACCATTAAACGCGAGAACACGTCCATTTGAGTCATATTCATTTGGCGTTCCTCGATGATATAAGGTGTCATACCGAATACATTTCCAAGCCCTGTGCTTGCTTTGCGCTGATAATCGTCGAGCGTGTTGCCACTCATACCCAGATGATGCACACCGTATTTGCGAAATTCGTTGTTCTCCATGATAATTTTAAAAATGATGTTAATAAATGTAATTAGTATTAAATTTTTATATTGTAGCAATTGCAAAAGTATTGCCAATATTTATTTGTGGCATTTTTAGGTCAAAATGGCTAAAAGAGCTGACAAAATGTAGGTTTTTTACTAAAAAGACTACCCTTTTTGGGCTACAATAATCAATCTGTCCGAATTTATTTCGTCAAATGGCGCAAGCTCGTAGTTTCCAAAAATAGCAATCGGTTTCATTCCGGCTAATTGAAGCAGCTGATTTATGTCTTCTTTATGAAAAGCGCGTACTCGCTCTTCATAGCTATATTCTTTTTGATGAGCATCTGTAAATTCAATTTTTTTATAAATAAAGCCGTTTTCTACTCGTTTATGCCATTGAAAATGCACATTATCCGCTGTTTTTTCGCCGAAAGGCGCAAGGGTGCGAATCACTTTTATGGCGTTCATAAAGTCGAGGACAAAGATGCCTTGCGGTTTCAAGTTTTGCGCAATAGCGCGAAAAACCTGCACATCTTCGCGTTCGGTATCAAAATAGCCAAAAGAGGTGAAAAAACTGAACACATAATCGAAATAGCCTGCCATATACGGGCGGCGCATATCGAGGGTATAAAATGCCAAGTTGTCACGCTCCAAGTTGCGGGCTGCCAGAATGCTCTGCTCCGATAAGTCAACGCCGATGACCTCATGCCCTTTTGTGGCGAGTTGTAGCGCGTGTCGCCCTTTTCCGCAAGCCAAATCTAACATTCGGCTCGGCGTTTTAGGGTGCAAAAAATCGAGCAATTTATCTATGAATGCCGCAGCTTCAACTTCATTGCGGTTATTGTATAGTAAATGGTAATAATGTGAATCGAACCAGTCTTTAAACCAAGCCATTTTTTGTTTTTTTAAAAATAATTAGTCTGCCTCAAATTCTGCCATAAGCGTCTGTGGCAAATCGTAAGATTAGGCAAAGTCAACTTATTTAGAAATAGTTGTTGGTGCGTCTTTTCGCCGCAATAGCGTTTGTCCGCCGTCATAGTGTTTTACAACGTCGTATTTATCAATCAAAAGTGGTATATTATCGTCCATACAGTAGAAAAAATCGGCAATACTATCTGTTTTTATATGGTCGTAGTAATGCGGTTCATTGATGCAATTGGGGCGAGTTGTTTCGTAAAAAAACAAAAAAGAAGGCACGAAAAAAGGGTGACTAAATAGCACATAAGTATTCTCTCGTTTCTCCGATTTCTGGGTGTCGCCAATAAGTTGCATGACTTCGTAGGTGTGTGCATCATACCACCATTCGTTGATATATTTCAAGTTGGCGTGATGTCCAAAATTCCAAGACGCACCCAACACAAAAATAAACAAGAGTGCTTCGCCGACTTTTTGGCGAATAGTGTATAATAGCGTGGGCAACCAAATTAGGGCTGCGGCGAATAGGGGGAAGTAGAAAAGCGCGGTTCGCGTCGTAGGGTAGGGCGTGTCTAACAGTTTGTGTTGCAATAAGTTGCAGCAAATTGTTGCTAAAAACAACCCAACGAAAAACAAGGCAGGCGACATCATTTTGCGTTGCCGAAATTGCCAAATAACGAAGCCAAGAATGGCTAATAAAAAGAAACCGCCCAAATAAGTGATGATTAAATAGGTATTCGAACCCCAGTATTTACTATTGAAAAGCAGCGAAGCCAAGAGCGTTTCTATCGTATCTTTATAAAAACCCGTTACGCCCCAAAATTTAAACTGGTCGGTTTCCGACATTCGCTTCACGGGCAAATAGCTCATGAATGCTAATAAAATGGTGAAGCCTGCCTGCCAACTTACTTGCTCTGCCAATTTTTTGAAGGGTTGTCGTTTGATGATTGCCCATAGAAAAAGCATGAGATTCATCCCACAAAAGCACAGCAATAAACCAAAATTCGTGTAAGCGGCAATCAAGGAAAAGAAGACTGTTTTTCGCAAGTTTTTCATCGACAAATCGGAGTCTTGTAGCCAGGATAGAGCATAATATA
>JBEEMU010000162.1:0-3787 GCA_041192485.1 Bacteroidota bacterium
AGTGTTTATATATGTTTCGGTGCGCTGCACCTACTAACATCGTAGATATTTGATTGCTACAAATATTGTGGTGCGCTGCACCTAATAAGTAGATTTAGCCAACAACCCGATATATCCGTAAATAATTGATAACAGCAAATTTACGCATAAGTAAAATTTGTAAAATCTATCCAACTTGGAGCAAAAAAACGCCCCTACCTTTGCATTATAAAACGAAACAACGGCGACTGCAGCGCACTTGGTTTTGTTTTTGAAAACAATTTTTAATTTTTTAAACTCAACCTTTTTAGTATGAAATCTCACGCAGATTTGGACAACCGCAGCCAACAACTAAACCCCGAACACGATGCCTATTGGCAATCACGCGGGTACGCAAGTCGCCCTTGGAATTGGGCGCAACTTTTGGCAACCGAAGGCTTGAAAGCCTTGCACGGTAAGGTCGTGAAAGCCTAAGCCAAAAACAATATCGCGGAATACAAAAACGGCTACAAACCGTATTTTACCAACCAAAAACAACCCAATTTGAAAACGCCCAATCTTTTTTTAACAATTTCACCAACCAATTATCATGGGCAACAAGCCAAATCCTCCGAAGCCGTCTGCGCCGAAGCACACGCCGCCTGCACCGAAAGCGGTGCCGCCGAAACCCGCGCAAGACAATCGCGGCAATCAACTCAACCCGAACCATCAGCCCACAAAAGGCGATGCAAATCCGTTGAAAAAGCCGTAATCGGCTGACAAATGCAATAGCCGCCGCGTTGAACGGGCTGAGGCGCGGCGGCTTTTTTTTAAAACAATTTTAATCTTTAAAACCTGTAGTTTCAGTTATGAATGTTAGTGGATTACCCGAGTTCGGACATCGCGTTGTACAAACAACCGTTTACGAACCAATTCCAAAAGGAGAGAAGGCTTCTTTCCCTTTTTGGGCACTTCTTGCGATACTTGCCGCCTTTATTTTTGCGCTATCCCGCGACATTTCGCCTGAACAAGTAAAAGTAAACCAAGCGTTTGTGAATGGTCAAACTGTTGCCCGCTAAATCAGTGTTTTTTCTTAATCATTTATCATTATTTAAAAAATCATGTCAAAAAAAGTATCCATTAAAACCCGTATTGAACGCCTCTTAGTCGCCTTGAACCAAGGCGTTTATGAAAAAGAGGACATCATCCGCTTGTCGCTTTTGTCGGCAATCGCAGGCGAAAGTATCTTTTTGCTCGGTGCGCCCGGCACGGCAAAAAGCCTTGTGGCGCGTCGCCTAAAAATGGCGTTTGCCGATGCGAAAGGCTTCGACTATTTGATGAGTCGATTTAGTACACCCGATGAATTGTTCGGACCCGTTTCCATTTCGAAACTCAAAAACGAAGACAAATACGAGCGCGTCGTAGCTCGTTATTTGCCCGACAGCGAAGTCGTGTTTTTAGACGAAATATGGAAGGCAAGCCCTGCTATTCAAAACACGCTACTCACTATTTTGAATGAAAAAGTGTTCCGCAACGGCGAGCAAGAAGTGCAAGTGCCGATGAAAGCCCTAATTGCGGCATCAAACGAGTTGCCTGCCGAAAACGAAGGCTTAGAGGCACTCTACGACCGCTTTTTGGTGCGTTACGAAGTAAAAAGCATTGTCGAAAAAAGCAATTTTGAGGCAATGATTACGATGAAACCCGCCGAAAATACGGTAGCCGAAGGCTTGAAAATTAGCGGGGAAGACTACGCATTATGGCAGGTAGCAATAGCCGATATTACGATGCCGGATAATGTGCTGAATGTTATTAACGTTATTCGTAACTATATGAGCGGGTATAACGAAAACCAAACGGACGATGCCCCAAAATTTTATGTATCAGACCGCCGTTGGCACAAAATAGTGAACCTATTGCGCACTTCTGCGTTTTTGAACGACCGCAGTACCGTAGATTTGATGGACTGCTTTTTGATACAAAACTGCGTATGGGACAAGCCCGAACAGCAAACGGCGGTTGCCTCTTTTTTGAAAGAGGCTATACAAAAACATGGCTACACGCTTATCTTAGACCTGAAAACCGTAAAAAAACAGATTGACGAACTCACGGCTGATGTGAAAAAGGAAACGAGTTATGTGAAGGAAGAGAAAGGTGTTCGTAACAAATTGATTGATGGAAAATATTATGAAATCATATTTGGTAATCAAAATATTCGTGACGAATCTTATACTTTGATACTAAAAAATGATTTTAATAAACTGAAACAAAATACCGAGATCGCTATTAAACGGTATTTAAATAATGGAAATCATAACCATTATGACACTTATGCAAAAGCGCATAAACATAATACAGCCATTTTGCTTAAAGATAATTATCATTCTCACGATTATCGAATGTTTGAAATTGCCACGGAAGAACATACCAACCAAATTACCCTTACCAAAAAACCGCATACTGCCGTAGCCAAAGAATGGGACAAAACCGTTGCGAAAATACTGACCTACACCAACGACTTGAAAGCGCAAATACAGCATTACCGCAATACTGACCTCAAACACGTCCGCACGAACTTGTTTGTCGATGCGCAGTTAGCGGATATTGTGGAAAGCCATTTGTTTGAGATTCAAAAAAATATAGAAAAATTAGAAATAGACACCAAGCAAATACAACACGATTACCAAAATGTGGAACCTGATAAACAATTGGAAATCAAACAACTAAACTAAAAAAATGACAGATAGCCACATAAATATTAACGCTTTCGAGCATTTTGGTAGCATCGGCGACGCAGAAATGCGTCGCCGATTAAGCCAAGAATTACAGGCGACATTATCGGGTGCGGGTCGCTTGATATTGACTGATGCTGATACCGAAAACTTTGCAACGGCACTGCAAAACATTGTAAACGGTAGCGCAATGTTGCGCGAACTTTGTGCCGCCGATGTACATTTGGCGCACGAAATAACGGCAGAAATTTTGGACTTTATCCAAAAAACTAAAAAAACACTCGTTTCGGAAACCACAGAAATTTCCGAAGAACAAGGACTGCTCGATATTTACACACCATTTGAAAATAGCGAGCAAACAAGTGAATACCGATGGGATTTGCTAACAAAACAGTTGAATCAAATTTATACGAACAACGAATTGAAACTCGACTTTTACAAAAAAGAACTCAAGGTCGCTTTTAAAAATCAAGCACTGAAAAAAGAAACGGAAACGGAAAATGAAGTGGAAACGGAGAGCGAAGTAAAAACAGTAGCAAAAACAAGTCCCGAAAGCGTTTGGCAACATTTTATAGCGCATTGGCAAAAACTGCTTTTTGCAAAACAAACAGCACAGGAATTAGCGATTATCGATGCAGCGCGAAAGGCTTTTTGCGATGATTTGTACAAACACATAGACGAATTGAAACAATTGCAAGAAATTTTATCGCCTTTTACCAACGAATTGGGGCGGTTGTGGGATATGTCACGCGGGAATTGGCAGCGCATAAATTTTGATGCAATAAAAAAATATGCCGAACTGTTAAAACGCGATAAAACGCTCGCCGAACTCGCCGAAATGTTGGGCAAAATGCGGACAGCCGAGCAAGAATATGAAGAAGAGCTATTTAGTGAAACGGCCTTGCGCACGGATTGGATACCGCAAACCGCCTACCGAGGCGATATTGTGGGCGTTCACGAAAGCGACGATATTAGCAGTATGCTACCATCGGAAGCCGCGTTTTTGAGCGATGCTGTGTTAGAAACGGTTTTTTACAAAAAATTTGCAGAAAAGAAATTGCAAACCTTTGAGTTTCAAAACAAAACCGCAAAATACACCG